>CAXMSA010000005.1:0-6097 GCA_964195605.1 uncultured Amylibacter sp. | reverse complement strand
AAGAGCCGATTGTGATTCTTGTTGTGTCGCGCCCCTGTTGGGCTGAAATTTCAAAATACCCCTGTTGCAACTCTGCTGCTGCAATCCGTATATGGCGTACCAGCATTTCAGCTACAGGGGTGAGTGTAATGCCTTTACCTGAGGCTAGAAACAACGGTTGGCCGATGTTTTTTTCAAGGTCACGGGCGGCGCGGTGGATAGAGGGCTGCGATATTCCGATGTTCCACGCGGCCATGGAAAAACTTCTGGCAGAGGCCAGTGCAATCAAAGCCCTAAGCTGGGGAACAGTTAGTTTCTGGTCAACGCGTTTTTGGCCGGATTTCGCGGCCTTTTTTGTGCCAAGTGCAATTTCGGTAAGGGCGCGATCTGTACGTTTCAGATAGGATTTACCGGTTTGTGTTAACGACATGCCTTTGTGTAATCGTGTGAATAGTTTTGTATTCAAGGTGGTTTCCAGCTTGGATATTGCATGGGTAATGGCTGGTTGGGATAAAAATACAACCTCAGCAGCCTGGCTGATACTGCCCTGTCTGGCAACCTCGGCGAAGGCCCGTAAATGTCGGATATTTGGAAGTTGTGGTTCCATGACTGACTTTCAAAATACGCGCTGTCACTATCATCTATAGTATTTCATTATAGGAAGTAAGGTTTTTCGATTGGTAATTTTGTGGCGTTCGGCCGATGTTGTGATGGCACTGCCTAATTTAAAAGGATGAAGCCCCATGTCTGACAAAAAAACCGCCCTTGTGATCAGCGCACATGCAGCAGATTTTGTCTGGCGGGCAGGTGGTGCCATCGCGCAACATCAGGCCAAAGGCTATGAGGTGACTGTGGTCTGCCTGTCATTTGGCGAACGTGGTGAAAGTGCCAAGCTGTGGAAACAGGAAGGTATGACGCTGGAAAAGGTGAAAACGGCGCGACGCATTGAAGCGGAGAATGCCGCCGCTGCATTGGATGTACACGACATCCAGTTTTTTGATCTGGGTGATTATCCGCTGGTTTTAGAGCGTGATGATAAATACCGACTGGTTGATGTGATTCGCGCAGTGCAGCCGAATTTTATGATGAGCCATTCGCAATATGACCCTTATAATACCGACCATATGTATACCACAGATGTAGCGATGGAATGCCGGATGATTGCGCAGGCTTGGGGGCATAACCCGGGTGAAAAAGTTTTGGGTGCGCCACAGCTTTATCTGTTTGAACCGCATCAGACCGAACAGATGGGTTGGAAGCCGAATGTGTTTTTGGACATCACAGAGGTGTGGGACAAAAAACGCGCGGCGATCGAATGTATGGAAGGCCAGCAGCATTTGTGGGATTTCTATACCAATGTTGCGCAAAATCGCGGTAACCATTTTCGGCGTAATTCGGGTGGGCAAGCAGGTGGTACACCGTCGCGTTATGCGGAAGGGTTTCAGGCGATCTATCCGACATGTGTGGATGAATTGGCATGAATGTTGTTGTTCAAAACATTGAACGGGCTGACGCTGATGTTGTTAAGGCGCTGGGTGCCTGCGGTGTGGCCACTGTGCATGAGGCGCAGGGGCGCAAAGGGCTTTTGGCCTCTTATATGCGCCCAATTTACGGGGGGGCATCAATCGGGGCTTCTGCTGTTACGATTTTAGCGGCCCCTTGCGATAACTGGATGCTTCACGTTGCGATTGAGCAGGTGCAGGCGGGGGATGTTTTGGTGCTGGCCGTGACCTCACCATCGGACGCGGGTTATTTTGGGGATTTGCTGGCAACGTCTGCGCAGGCGCGTGGTTGTGTTGGCCTTATTATTGACGCAGGCGTGCGTGATGTGCGCGATTTGCAGGCTATGAATTTTCCGGTTTGGTCCAAGGCGATTTGTGCGCAAGGCACGGTGAAGGAAACCTTGGGGTCGGTAAATGTACCGGTTGTTTGCGCAGGGGCGCAGGTGAACCCGGGCGATGTGATTGTTGCGGATGATGACGGGATTTGTGTTGTGAAACGAAATGAGGCAACCGAGGTTTTGGCGCAGGCACAGGCACGGCTGGCGCATGAAGAGCAGAAACGTGCACGACTTGCAGGCGGTGAGTTGGGCTTGGACATGTACGATATGCGTGGCCGTTTGAAAGACAAGGGTCTGAAATATGTCTGAGCATGGTATTTCATGCATGTGGATGCGCGGCGGCACCTCAAAGGGCGGGTTTTTTCTGGCGGACGATTTGCCCGAAGATGTAACGGCGCGGAATGCGATTTTATTGTCAATTATGGGCGCGCCCGATGCGCGGCAAATTGATGGGATGGGCGGGGCTGATCCGTTGACATCAAAAGTTGCTGTGGTGCGCAAGTCTACGACTGATGCGGATGTAGATTATCTATTTTTGCAGGTTTCTGTCGATAAGGCACTTGTGAGTGATGCGCAAAATTGCGGGAATATGCTGGCAGGTGTCGGGCCTTTTGCAATTGAACGGGGGCTGGTGAAAGCTACGGGTGAAGAAACACATGTGGCTGTGCATATGGTGAACACGGGGAAAGTGGCAGTGCTTTCGGTGCAAACCCCGCAAGGTTGTGTGACCTATAAAGGCAATGCGCGGATTGATGGGGTTCCGGGGGGCTCTAGCCCAATCTCGATTGCGTTTAAGGATACGGCAGGATCAAGTTGTGGGGCGTTGTTGCCTACAGGCGATGTGCGTGACAAGATTGATGGAATTGATGTGACTTTAATTGATAACGGGATGCCTTGTGTTGTGATGCGGGCTGATGATTTGGGGATAACCGGTGCTGAAACCCGTGAAGAGCTGGAAAACAACCCTGACCTTCGGGGACGTCTGGAAGCGATCCGGCTTAAGGCTGGGCCAATGATGAACCTTGGTGATGTTAATGATAAAACCGTGCCGAAAATGACGGTGGTCAGCCCCGCGAAACAGGGCGGGGTGATTGCGACGCGGACGTTTATTCCGCATCGTTGCCATGCTTCTATCGGGGTATTGGGGGCGGTTTCTGTAGCGACGGCTTGTGTGTTGAAAGGCTCGGTTGCCGCTGACTTGGCTGTGCTGCCTGATGGAAGCCCGAAGGCTTTGCCGATTGAGCATCCTTTGGGGGAAACCACGATTGTGGCAGAGCTTGGGGAAGATGGTTTTGTTGGCGGTGCTGCGATACTACGCACCGCACGAAAACTGTTTGACGGGAAGGTGTTTGCATGACGCAAGAGCTGCAAATAATGGATGCGGATTGGATGGTGTTTCATCCCGAACCCAAGCTGCCGGACTTCAAGCCGCCCGAGGGTGCCGTTGATGCCCATTGCCATGTGTTTGGCCCGGCGCATGAGTTTCCCTTTGCGAGCACGCGAAAATATACGCCTTGCGATGCGGGCAAAAATCAATTGTTTGCATTGCGTGATCATCTGGGGTTTTCGCGCAATGTGATTGTACAGGCGTCTTGTCATGGGCGCGATAATGCGGCTTTGGTGGATGCGCTTGAACATGTCGGCGAATTGGCACGTGGTGTGGCGGTGGTCGGGCCGGATGTAACGGATGAAGAACTGGCGCATATGGACCGCGCAGGTGTTCGGGCTGTGCGGTTTAATTTTGTTAAGCGGCTTGTGGATACAACGCCCCGCCATGTGTTTCTTGAAATTGCTGAACGGGTGAAAAAGCTTGGCTGGCATATCGTGGTTTACTTTGAAGCCGCTGATTTACATGACCTGATCCCGTTTTTAAAACAATTGCCAACAACGGTTGTGGTTGATCATATGGGGCGGCCTGATACTTCAAAACCAGTGGAACACGAAGATTTTCAGGAATTCATCGCGTTTTTAACTGAAAATGATAATTTCTGGACGAAAGTGACCTGCCCTGAAAGGTTGACGCAAATGGGGCCACCCTATGATGATGTTATCCCGTTTGCGCGCAGTTTGGTTGATTTGTTCCCTACCCGCGTACTTTGGGGAACCGACTGGCCGCACCCGAATATGAAATCCCATATGCCTGACGACGGAAATCTGGTAGATGTGATCCCGCGTATTGCGACAACAACACAGAAGCAACAGGCGTTATTGGTGGATAATCCAATGCGGCTTTATTGGTCTTAAAGGAGAGCATTCATGCAATTTGATGAGTTTGATCACCACACTCCCATTGAGGGGACGACTTTGTTTGACGGTGAAATGGCAATGAAGGGTTATGCGCTGAATAAGATGTGTTTTTCCTTTAATAAGGCCGATGCGCGTGCAGCTTATCTGGCTGACGCTGAAAGCTATATGGATCGCTTCAAGTTGAATGAGGCGCAAAAACAGGCTTGCCGCAACAAGAATGTGTTAGAGATGATCGCAGAAGGCGGTAACATCTATTATCTGGCAAAATTTGCTGGAATTTATAAACTGAATATGCAGGATATTGGGGCGCAACAAACCGGGATGACGGTGGACGCGTTCAAAGAAAAACTTTTAAGGGCGGGGGACTGACATGGCGAAAATTATTGGTGGGCTGACCACATCGCACATCCCGGCTGTTGGCAATGCCATTGCCAATGAGCAGATGAATGATCCGTACTGGAAATCGTTTTTTGACGCCTACCCACCGATCCGTGCATGGCTGGATAAGCACAAACCCGATGTGGCCATCAATATATATAATGATCATGGGCTGGGCTTTTTTCTGGATCAAATGCCAACCTTTGCCATTGGTGCAGCACATGAGTATGTGAATGAGGATGAAGGTTGGGGCCTTCCGGTGATACCGCCTTTTAAAGGAGATGCTCCACTTTCATGGCATATTATCGAAAGCATGGTTGAAGATGAGTTTGATGTTACCTCTTGTCAGGAATTGCCTGTGGATCATGGGTTTACCGTGCCAATGCAGCTGTTTTGGCCAGGGCTTGGGGACAACCCTAATCTGCCACGCGCCATTCCGATCAGTGCCAATACGGTGCAACATCCAATTCCGACGCTGAAGCGTGCATTGGATTTTGGTAAAGCTTTGGGTAAGGCCATTCGGTCTTATCCTGAGGATATCAAGGTAGTTGTACTTGGCACAGGTGGCCTGTCACATCAGTTGGATGGTGAACGCGCAGGCTTTATCAACAAAGAGTTTGATCAGATGTGTATGGAAAAGATTGTAACCGATCCTGAAAGCCTGACCAAAATAACGCGCCATGAACTGGTGCGCCAAGCGGGTGCACAAGGTACAGAATTTTTGATGTGGATGATGATGCGCGGTGCCTTGGGTGACAAGGTGACACCCTTGCATCAGAACTATCATATTCCGATTTCAAATACCGGGGCAGGGACGATGCTGCTGGAATGTGAAGACTGAATGTAGGGCAAAGGGTTGAATGGTGAGTGCTCGGTTTTGGATTGCTTAATGAATTAATATAATCCAACATATGCGATATTATACAGGCGATTGAACGTATGCGCTTGTAGGGGTCTATATAAGCTATCCAGTTTCTGAATAGCTCTGCGAAATAATCAATTTCCGTTATACATGGGATTGGTTCAAAAAAGAAATAAGTGTTCTAGGGAGGAATACCATGAAAAAATTAATAGGTGCGGCCTTGGCTGCGACAATGCTGACTAGTCTTGCGCAGGCAGCTGAAGTGAAAATCGGGTTTGTTACGACGTTAACAACCGGTGCTGCCGTAATCGGTAAAGATCAGCAAAAAGCGGTCAATCTGGCGATTGAGCATATGGGCGGCAAAATGGGTGATCTGGATATCAACCTGATTTTTGGTGACGATGGCTTCAAGCCTGAAACTGGCAAACAGGTTACTGACAAGCTGGTTAAGCAAGACAATGTTGATATTGTTGCAGGTTATATCTGGAGCCATGTTTTATTGGCGTCACGTAAATCTGTATTGGATGCAGGCAAGTTTCTGATCACAGCCAACGCGGGCCCTGGCCCTGTTGCGGGTAAGCTTTGCCACGAAAACTTCTTTTCTTCCAGCTGGCAGAATGATGAAACACCAATGGCGATGGGTGAAGTGCTGAACCAGAAAGGTGTGAAATCGATCTATATCATCGCGCCAAACTATGCCGCTGGTAAAGGTATGGTTGCGGGTGTGAAACGCACTTTTAAAGGTGAGATTTTAGGCACGGACATGACTACATGGCCGACACAGTTGGATT
>CAXMSA010000004.1:0-62051 GCA_964195605.1 uncultured Amylibacter sp. | reverse complement strand
AACATGTGGATAATACGGATGCCAAGTTCGTTTAAGTCATGCCCGGTGGCTTTCAGTTTTTCGATGTCGCCCAAAGCAACACCTTCGGCCCATTCCAAGGTCATCACACTGCGGGCGGATTGATCCCACAGAATTTTCGGCACATAGAACCCTTCATCCTTTTCTGTATTGGATAGAAATTCAGACGCAGCGGCGGCTTCGGTACGCAGATCAAGTTCGCCATTCACGATGCTGCTAAAATGTTCAATTACCGCAGTTGGGCGCAGGCGGCGTGATGCGGGGGACAGGAACTCGATGGTTTGGGCGGCGAAATAAAACGCATCCACATCTTTGCGAAAGGCGCGCTCAATATTGGGCCGCAGAACCTTTACCGCCACTTCCTGACCAGTTTCACGCAGGCGTGCATAGTGGACTTGCGCAATTGAGGCCGCAGCGACAGGTTCGCTAAACTCGGAAAACAACTGATCCGTGGTTTGGCCTAGCTCTTTTAGAACCTCGGCCTTTGCCAGTTCGGTTGAAAAGGCAGGCAGACTGTCTTGTAGTACGCGAAGTTCCGTTGCCATTTCGAGGCCAACCACGTCTGGTCGTGTCGACATCAACTGTCCGAATTTGATGTAAGCAGGCCCAAGGGCGGTGATTGCACGTAGCATGGGCGGTAGCGATGTGTCGCCTTTCAGCCCCAGCCATTTAAATGGCCAACCCAGAACCCGTGCAGCAATGCGGATACTGGGGGGCACATCCAACATTTCCAGTGCAATTTTCATCGCACCTGTGCGTTCAAACGTGGCACCGGTGCGGATCAACCGCCATATATTATGTGGGCCGCGCATGTGCTAAATCTTCCAGCCAGAGTGCAGACAGGCGATGCCCATCGTCAGGTTACGGTACTTGGCGTTTTCAAAACCTGCATCTTTGACCATTTGCAAAAATGTATCTTGATCCGGGAATTTGCGGATGCTTTCCACCAGATACTGGTAACTGTCCGCGTCATTGGCAATCAGCTTACCCAAAGGTGGAATGATGTTGAAAGAATATTTATCGTAAGCCCATTGCATTGCAGGGTTCGGTATTTGGCTGAACTCCAGCACCATCAAACGCCCACCCGGTTTCAGCACACGGTAAGCTTCATACAAGGCCTCTTGCGGGCGGGTGACATTTCTAATGCCAAAGGAAATTGTGTAAACGTCAAAGCTGTTATCCGCAAACGGCAGCGCCATCGCGTCACCGCAAATCCAATCCAGATGATCGGCCTTATCAGATGCCTCGGCCCGTGTACGGCCTGCGTCAAGCATACCTTGGGTCATATCAAAGACGGTCGCATGCGCGTTAGGGGCACGTTTCAGGAAGCGAAACGAAATGTCGCCTGTGCCACCTGCCACATCCAGCAGTTTCTGGCCATCACGCGGTGCCAGCCAATCCATCATCGCCTCTTTCCAGATGCGGTGAATACCCAGCGACATGGCGTCATTCATCACATCGTATTTAGAGGCAACATTGGAAAATACGCCGTGCACCATCCCCGCTTTATCGGCCTCATCAACGGTTTTGAAACCAAAATGTGTTGTGCGATTGTCTGACATCGGTGACTTCCAGCTTTATTCAATGTGCAATTACGTCATATATAGACTGTTGTCACCGATATTAAATGCGTCATAAGGAGCACACTTTGCCTGAACTGCCCGAAGTTGAAACTGTCCGCAAAGGGCTTGAGCCTTATATGACGGGGTATGTGATTGCGGCGGCTGATATTCGCCGCCCTGATCTGCGCTGGCCGTTTCCTGAAAACATGGCCGCGCGGCTTACGGGCAAACGGGTGGAACGGCTGCGCAGACGTTCCAAATATATCCTGTGCGATCTGGACAGCGGTGAAACCCTGTTGATCCATCTGGGCATGTCGGGGCGGATGACTATTTCTGCGCCTGACCAAACCAAGGATATGGTTGGGGATTTTCACCATTTACACCCAGCATTGGAAAAACACGATCATGTTGTGATCGATATGGATAGTGGGGCGCGGATTGCATTTAATGATGCGCGTCGTTTTGGTGCAATGGATCTGCTGGACACGAAAATCGCCGAGCAGCATAAGCTGTTAGCCTCCATCGGGCCAGAACCGCTTGGCAACAGCTTTGATGAGGCTTATTTCGTGAAAGCTATCAAAGGCAAGAACACTCCGATAAAATCGGCCCTGCTCGACCAGCGTATTGTGGCAGGTTTGGGTAATATATATGTGTGTGAGGCTTTGTGGCGCACCGGTATCTCGCCTCTAAACAAAGCCGGCAAATTGTCGAAAACCCGCGCGGCATCCCTTGTGCCTGCGATTCGCGCGGTTTTGAACGATGCGATTGCGGCAGGTGGCTCTTCTTTGAAGGATTATCGGCAGGCAGACGGCGAGTTGGGATATTTCCAGCACAGCTTTGCCACATATGGCCGCGAAGATCAGCCTTGTAAGACGCCTGATTGCAAAGGTATTATCAAACGCGTGGTGCAATCGGGGCGTTCCAGCTTTTATTGCCCGAAATGTCAGAAATAACCCCCCTATCATGTTGACTTTAATCTATATGAGTTCTAGAAAGCCGCTTCATCGTCAAACACGATAACAGGATTCTATACATGGCCAACTCGCCGCAAGCAAAAAAACGTGCACGTCAAATCGAACATCGCACAACAGTAAACAAAAACCGCCGTACGCGCATTCGTACTTTTCTGCGTAAAGTAGAAGAAGCCATTACTGGTGGCGACAAAGCCGTTGCAGCGGCTGCATTGAAAGATGCGCAACCAGAAATCATGCGCGGCGTGACCAAAGGTATTATGCACAAGAACACTGCAAGCCGGAAAGTTTCACGCTTGTCTGCACGGGTTAAAGCGCTGGGCGCATAAGACCTAAATGCACAAATGAATTTAAGACGGGGCTTGATGCCCCGTTTTTTTGTGTTTTTTTGAATGTTCTATTTTTGGTCGCCTTGTTTCAAATTGCAGCAGACCGTATTGTAGTTTTCGTAGTTAAAAGGATTCTGTACCTTTTAACCTTCCAAACTGAAGCTTAATTTCATTCGCCTGTCTTCAATGCGGATGTATTCGCGTGTCAATTAAAATAGTTAAAAATCAAATAGTTAATCCATTTAGGGGATTCGAATGAATTATCTTTGAGTCAACAGAGAAGATTCATTGAAAACATAAGGCCAAGCAAGCTATCGTTATTCCAGTGATTCAGACATTGAGGGATAAACGGCCGTGATACGTAATGAACCTGTAACCGAAGAAACGCCTTTGGAAACCTGGGCTGGCCTAGAAACCACAACTGATGCTGTCCTTGTAGATGTCAGAACAACGGCCGAATGGTCTTTTATTGGCATTCCTGACCTAAGCGCCTTGGGCAAACAGGTCATATTGCAAGAATGGAAGAAGTATCCCGATATGTCATTAAACGATAATTTTGTTGCGAATTTACTAGAACAGTTTGGCGGAGTTGCTCCTGCCAAGATATACTTTTTGTGTCGTTCTGGTGTCCGTTCAATGCAAGCGGCTGTTGCAATGACAGAAGCCTTGTCTGCGAACGGGTTAACTTCACAATGCTTTAACGTGCTGGAGGGATTCGAAGGGGATTTGGATACCAAGCAGCACAGGGGTGTAATTAACGGATGGAAAGTCCGGGGACTGGCTTGGGGCCAATCTTAATAACTGTATGAGACGGAAAAATGGAATTTGACTGCTGGGGGCGCGTCCGCGACCAATTACTAGGTGTTATCGGTAAAGATGCTTTTCAAAACTGGATCGAGCCATTGAACCTGCTAAAGGTTTCAAACGGTATTGCATGCTTTTCAGCACCAACAAGCTTTGTCGGTACATGGGTTGATCGTAACTACGGTGATAAAATCGCGTCAATGATGACAGCCGAAGGCGTTCCTGTATCCCGCTTGGGCTTTCAGGCCAAGGTAACGGTTGAGAAAACCACAAAGCCAGAATCGGTAAAAGCCACTACGGCAATCCCTTCCACTAAATCAGCATCAACAGGCTCAAAAGATTTACTGGGCGCGCCCCTTGATAAACGCTTTACCTTTGATCGGTTTGTCGTTGGCAAACCAAATGAGCTGGCCCATGCGGCTTCACGGCGTGTTGCCAAAGGCGGCCCCGTCACATTCAACCCGTTGTTTTTATACGGCGGCGTCGGCTTGGGTAAAACCCATTTGATGCACGCGATTGCCTGGGAAATTAAGGAAAATGCCCCGGAAACAAAAATTCTATATCTTTCAGCCGAACAATTCATGTACCGCTTTGTGCAGGCCTTACGGTTCAAAGACACCATGAGCTTTAAAGAGCTGTTCCGGTCAGTTGATGTGCTGATGGTTGATGACGTGCAGTTCATTGCTGGTAAAAATAGCACGCAGGATGAGTTCTTTCACACGTTCAACGCGCTGATCGACCAAAACAAACAAATCATCATCTCTGCCGACCGCGCACCGGGCGAAATTGACGGCTTGGAAGACCGGATTAAATCACGGCTGCAATGGGGGTTGGTTGTTGACCTGCACCCAACTGACTACGAATTGCGCCTTGGCATTTTGCAATCCAAAGCCGAAGCACAGTTCGTGCACTACCCTGAAGTAATACTGGCCAATGGTGTTCTAGAATTTATTGCCCACCGCATTTCCAACAACGTGCGTGTGTTGGAAGGTGCCCTGACCCGTCTGTTTGCATTCGCTTCTCTTGTGGATCGCGAAGTTACGTTGGATGTTGTGCAAGAATGTCTGGCGGATATCCTGCGGGCCTCTGATCGCAAAGTCACAATAGATGAGATTATTCGAAAAGTGGCGGATCATTATAATCTGCGCCTGAATGATATTCTTAGCCCGCGCCGCGCCCGTTCTGTTGCCCGCCCGCGCCAAATCGCAATGTTTCTGGCAAAGCGGCTGACCTCAAAATCACTACCCGAAATCGGCCGCAGTTTTGGTGGTCGTGACCATACTACTGTAATCCACGGTGTGAAAAAAATCGAAGAGCTGCGGGCGGTTGACAGTCAAATCGCCGAAGATGTGGAACTTTTGCGCCGCATGTTGGAAGCATAGGTTAAAAAACGGGATCGCATAGGGTATAAACCCACTGCGGTCTTGACCTTATGCGCATTCCCGTAAATTGTATCTTTAACATTGAATAAACCGATATATCGGGTAGGGTAACGATCCCACACGATCAGGGAGCGGGAATATGAAAGTCAGTATCGAACGCAACGCATTGCTCAAAGCAATGTCTCAGGCACAATCCGTTGTAGAGCGGCGCAATACCATTCCAATTCTGGCCAATGTGCTAATTGAGGCCGAGGGCGATGCAATCAGCTTTCGCGCAACTGATCTGGATATCGAAGTGATCGATAAAGCCCCTGCGTTGGTGGAACGTGCCGGATCGACGACAGTTGGCGCACATACATTGCACGAGATTGTGCGCAAGCTGCCGGACGGTGCAATGGTAGAACTGTCAGATGATGGGACCGCTGGCCGTTTGGAAATAAAAGCGGGACGGTCCAGTTTTTCATTGGCTACATTGCCAAAAGAAGATTTCCCTGTGATGGCATCATCCGAATATGCCTGTAATTTCTCAGCGGGTGCCGCTGTGTTACGCCGTTTGTTTGACAAATCCAAGTTTGCAATTTCAACAGAGGAAACCCGCTATTACCTGAACGGCGTTTATATGCATGCGTCCGACGGGGCAGACGGCAAAGTGTTGCGTTGTGTGGCCACGGACGGTCACCGTTTGGCGCGAATTGATGCACCTTTGCCAGACGGTGCCGCAGATCTGCCGGGCGTGATTGTACCACGCAAGACTGTGAATGAATTACGCAAATTACTGGAAGATGGCGAGATGCAAATCGCGGTGTCGGTCTCGGAAACCAAAATCCGTTTTGCAACACCGGAAATTACGTTGACCTCTAAGGTCATTGATGGCTCTTTCCCTGATTACACGCGGGTTATCCCGCAAGGCAATACACGCCGTCTGGAGGTTGATGCAGCCGAGTTTGCCCAAGCTGTTGACCGGGTTTCAACCGTTTCATCTGAACGCTCGCGTGCGGTGAAATTGTCGTTGGATGAAGACCGCCTGATCCTAACCGTAAACGCACCGGACAGCGGTGCAGCGGAAGAGGAACTGGCTGTGGCATATAACGATGAACCACTGGAAATTGGCTTTAATGCCAAATACTTGCTGGAAATTGCAGGCCAAGTTGACCGTGAAAACGCAGTGTTCCTGTTCAACTCTTCAGGTGACCCGACCTTGATGCGCGAAGGCAATGATGAAAGTGCGGTTTATGTTGTGATGCCAATGCGGGTGTAGCCATTTGGCAGGCTTGACACTTCAAAGCTTAACGCTTTCACATTTCCGTTCCTACAAACGCATTTCCATTGAATCCGACGGGCGACCAATTGCGATCTATGGTGCGAACGGTGCCGGTAAAACCAATATTTTAGAAGCTATTTCCCTATTGTCACCGGGGCGTGGCATGCGCCGTGCAACCGTGGATGAAATGACCCGTGCGCCTGATAATCTGGGCTGGAAGATCTCTGGCGTTTTGGAAAGTCTGGGACATATTCATGAGGTCGAAACCAGTTATAAAGGAGAAGGCTCGCGCGCGGTTCTGATCGACGGCAAAAACGCCCCACAACTGGCCCTTGGCAAACTGGCCCGCATCGTCTGGTTGGTGCCTGTAATGGATAGGCTTTGGGTCGAAGGCGCTGAAGGGCGGCGCCGGTTTCTGGATCGTTTGACCATGAGCATGGAGCCGCGCCATGCGGAACAGTCAGTAATTTATGAAAAGACCATGCGCGAACGCAACCGTATGCTTAAAGACGGGGTGCGTGACCCGTCCTGGTATGCAGCCGTGGAAAAACAAATGGCCGATGCGGGCGCTGTGATCGAAAGCAATCGATTGATGACTGTCATGCGCTTGCAAGAAGCGCAAAAAGGTGCGGATACAGCCTTTCCTGCAGCTGATTTGTCGCTGGTCGGGACGGATGCGGGGGCGATTATTACGGATAAGAACGATTTGCTGACAGCGTTTAGCGAAAGCCGCGCGCGCGATATGGCGGCGGGGCGCACATTGGTGGGGCCACACCGCGATGACCTGCAAGCCGTATACACTGCCAAAGGAACCCCGGCCAAACAATGCTCAACCGGTGAACAAAAAGCCCTGCTCGTGTCACTAATCCTTGCCAATGGCCGCGCTTTGTCACAAGATTTCGGGGCACCGCCGATTTATTTGTTGGATGAGGTCGCTGCTCATTTGGACGCAGACCGCCGTGCCGCCCTATATGACGAAATATGTGCATTGGGCGCACAAGCGTGGA
This sequence comes from uncultured Amylibacter sp., assembly GCA_964195605.1. GTDB lineage: Bacteria > Pseudomonadota > Alphaproteobacteria > Rhodobacterales > Rhodobacteraceae > Amylibacter. Next base: position 54,717 of record CAXMSA010000004.1, on the reverse strand, counting down.
TGACAGGAACGGGCATGGAATTATTTGACGCAATGGGCGCGCGGGCGATGTATTTAGAGGTCACGGATCAGGCTGGCATTTCAACCATTCGTGCGTATTAGGAGACGATAAATGACCCCTCAACGTATAACCATGGTTACGCTTGCCGTCGCTGATTTGACACTTTCGCGCAAGTTCTACGCAGACCTTGGTTGGCATGAGACGGAAGGCGGCAATGACACGATTGCCTTTTATAAAACCGCAGGTCAGTTTTTCGCACTTTATTCTAAAGATGCCTTGATCAAAGACCTCGGGATGCCGATCCATGAACGGTCTACGGGCATGGCCACACTGGCTACAAACTACAACTCACCCAAAGAAGTAGACCGCGCATTCGCCGATGCAGTTGCCGCGGGGGCCATTGTAATCACAAAACCTAAAGAGGTTTTCTGGGGTGGTTATTCGGGTAATTTTACCGACCCAGACGGACATCTTTGGGAAGTGGCCCACAACCCGTTCTGGACCTTGGATGAAGATGGCCAGCTCATCGACGGAACCTAGGCGTCTTACACAAAATCTTGTGGTTCAGGCGTGACAATCCGCTTAAAAACCCGTATATCTAGTGCAAAATACAGCAGGATACATAAATGTCGGACGAGCAACAAAAACCAGAAGAATATGGCGCGGATTCCATTAAAGTTCTCAGGGGCTTAGAAGCCGTGCGTAAGCGTCCGGGCATGTATATTGGTGACACGGATGACGGCTCTGGTTTGCACCATATGGTTTATGAGGTGGTCGATAACGGCATTGATGAAGCCTTGGCCAAACATGCGGATTTCGTTTCGGTGACGATCCACGAAGATGGCAGCGTTTCGGTGCGCGATAATGGCCGCGGTATTCCCGTGGGTATCCACGAAGAAGAAGGCGTTTCTGCCGCCGAAGTGATTATGACCCAACTGCATGCAGGTGGTAAGTTTGACAATAATTCCTACAAAGTATCGGGTGGTTTGCACGGCGTGGGCGTATCGGTTGTAAACGCGTTGTCGGACTGGCTGGAACTGAAAATCTGGCGTGATGGCAAAGTGCATATTGCCCGGTTTGAACATGGCGACACGGTTAAACATCTTGAGGTAATTGGTGATGCAGAAGGTGAAACAGGTACTGAAGTGCGTTTCATGGCCACGCTTAATACATTTTCCAACCGCGATTATGTGTTCAAGACATTGGAAAACCGCCTGCGCGAACTGGCGTTTTTAAACTCTGGCGTAAAGATCATCCTGCGCGATGAACGCCCTGCCGAACAGTTAGAAACAATATTATTCTATGAGGGTGGCGTTCAGGAATTTGTGCGTTATCTGGATCGTTCAAAAACTGCAGTTCTGCCAGACCCGATTTATATCGTTGGCGAAAAAGACGACATCACGATCGAAGTCGGCATGTGGTGGAACGACAGTTATCACGAAAATGTACTACCCTTTACCAATAACATCCCACAACGCGATGGTGGCACCCATATGGCGGGATTTCGCGGGGCTTTGACGCGGACGATCAACAATTATGCGTCCTCTAGCGGGATTGCCAAGAAAGAAAAAATTTCTTTTACGGGGGATGATGCACGTGAAGGGTTAACCTGTGTTTTGTCGATAAAAGTACCTGATCCGAAGTTTTCATCGCAAACCAAGGACAAACTGGTTTCATCTGAAGTGCGGCCGGTTGTTGAAAGCCTGATGAATGAAAAACTGGCGGAATGGTTTGAGGAAAATCCAGCCTACGCCAAAGAAATCGTTACAAAGATTGTTGAAGCGGCGCATGCCCGTGAAGCGGCGCGCAAAGCCCGTGAGTTGACCCGGCGCAAAACTGCTTTTGGCGGCACATCCCTGCCCGGCAAACTGGCGGATTGTCAGGAACGTGACCCCTCTAAATCCGAAATTTTTATTGTGGAAGGGGACAGTGCCGGTGGCTCTGCCAAGCAGGGACGTTCACGCGAAAATCAGGCGGTGCTGCCACTGCGCGGTAAAATCCTGAATGTGGAGCGCGCGCGGTTCGATAAAATGCTGACATCTGAACAGATCACCAATCTGATCACCGCATTGGGGACAGGTATCGGGCGTGACGAATTCAACATTGGAAAGCTGCGTTATCACAAAGTCATTATCATGACCGATGCGGATGTTGACGGCGCACATATCCGCACATTGTTGCTGACATTTTTCTTCCGCCAAATGCCTGAATTAATTGATGGTGGCTATCTTTATATCGCGCAACCCCCCTTGTTTAAAGTGGCGCGCGGCAAATCAGAGGTCTATCTGAAAGATCAACCGGCACTGGATAATTACCTTGTAGAACAAGGCATTGACGGGGCCTCATTGGATTTGGGCGGCGGCAGTGTTGTGGCAGGTGCCGACCTTGCACGTGTTGTGACCGAGGCGCGCAATGCGCGCACAGTTTTGAACGCTTTCCCGACCCATTATAGCCGTCATATTTTGGAACAATCCGCGATTTCCGGGGCTTTGCTGCCCGGCGTTGTCGACAATGACCCACAAGGCACCGCTGATCTGGTCAGCGGCCGTCTGGATCAGGTAAGCTTGGAATATGAGCGTGGATGGTCAGGGCGGCAAACCCAGGATCATGGCTTGCGATTTAGCCGTATTGTGCGCGGTGTTGAGGAAAGCCATACGCTGGATGGGCGTTGTTTGCATTCTGGCGAGGCGCGTAAATTAAGTGACATGACCACAAAACTGAAAGAGGTTTACGGCAGGTCTGCAAAATTTACCCGCAAGGACAAAACAACCGTGGTACACGGGCCAACAGCATTGTTGAGTTTGGTAATGGCTGAAGGCGAAAGAGGCCTGTCATTGCAACGCTACAAGGGCTTGGGTGAAATGAACCCAGGTCAACTGTGGGAAACCACGCTGGACCCTGAAGCACGCACCTTGTTGCAGGTAAAAGTAAATGATCTGGCAGATGCTGATGATCTGTTCACCAAGCTGATGGGTGACGTGGTAGAGCCGCGCCGCGAGTTCATTCAACACAATGCGCTGAGCGTTGAGAACCTTGATTTTTAAGCTGGTTTGTAACGGGGCGCACTGGTCTTTAAAGGGCTGCTATTGCCACGGATTATTCCATGCACCGAACGTATGATCGGTGTATGATATGTGTATGACAAAACATACACATCTAAACCGTTTGCAGTGACTTTACGGACATTACATTCTTGACGATCTGTTCCAAATGATCCCAATCAGTGCCGCAACACCCACCAAAGACATTCAGTTGTGGAAACCTGCTAGCCAAATCACCCATTTGCTGACCAAGTTCAACGGGATCTCCTTCTTCCAGATGGCCCAGCTGGCAAAGCATCCCGTGATCAAGTGATGAGGCATTGGGGCGGATGCCTTGTAACCGTTCAACCCAGTCCCCGGGGTTTTCAAGTGCTGGTGTAAAGTCGATCGGGTGATTGCAGTTTATCATGTAAAACAATGGGGCATTATCTGTCTGCGCCTCTACAGCCATAATAGCTTCACCTAATGTAGGCCCCGTTTTCAATGTGGATTTCTGGTTCAGGGAAAAAGACATGATAATTGGAATACCTGCAGCCTGTGCGGCACGGGTTACACCGACAGCTTCCTCGATATGATTGAATGTTAGGGCTGACACAAAATCGGCACCTGCGGCTTTTGCAGTTCCAATCTGAACGCTGTGGTATTCTTCTGCCTGATCAGCGGTCATGACCAGTTTTGCATCATATGCATCACCGCGCGGACCGATGCAGCACCCAACGGGAATGGGGGTGTCTTCTGTCGCATATTCGCGTGAAAGATCTGTGTAAATATCCAGCCCTTTGGCTGTCAGGTCTTCTAGTTGTTGCGCTGACATGCCTAGGAGAGTAGCCCAATCAGGACTTGCCCGATAATGCAGTCCGTCAAGGATATGACCAATTTTGTACTTTAATGCTAATTCAATAATTCGTGTGTGGTAAGTTTGCAGATCAGTCACGAACCTATCATGTTGCAACAGTTCAAATAGGCAGAAATGATTTAATTCCCAACCTTTTTTGTACATCATTGTGGTTTCTATACCTGCCTCGGTTAGGAAAAGGGCGTCTGAGGTATTTGGCAAGCGACGGGTGGTTTGGTTTGTCATAGCTAGGGCCTCCGTATGTGCTATGCACTTCGATAGCATATTTGGGCACCAAAGTAATATTGGTTTGGGTTTTGTATATTTGAAACCTGCCACACGAATATTTAAATCCTTTGGAAGATGCCTAACGTAGGCGTTCACGCCAAAGTGTGAAGGCCCCCATGCTGATGACAATGGTCATACCGGTCAGTGTCCAGCCGTCCGGGATGTCACCCCAGATCAACCAACCCAGCAGGATTGCCCAGATCATAATGGTGTAGCGAAACGGGGCAACAGAAGCGATCTCGCCCACGCGCATGGCGGCAACAGAAGCGTAATATCCACCGAACAGGAACAGGGCGGCAAGGGCCAGAAGGGCCAGCTCGGTGTTTGAAACCGGCGTCCATTCACCCATCACGATAGTGGCAATACCGCCTGCAGCGGTGATGACAACGGCAGTGACAAAAGAGACTAACAGCGATGATACATTTGCCGAGAAACGCCGCACGGTCAGGTCACGCCATGTGACAAAGGCAACTGCCCCAAGCCCGAAAAGAGCGTAAGAATTGAAACCGTCAGCCCCCGGACGCACGATGATCAGAATGCCGATTAACCCGATCAGGATGGCCACTGCGCGGCGCCACCCGAAGTATTCACCCATAAATATGGCGGCAGCCACAGAAACAGTTAGTGGAAGCGCCTGCAAAATCGCCGTGATATTGGCGATGGGCATGTTGACCAGAGCGGTCAGGAACATCATGGTAGCGCCCACCTCTGCCACAGTACGCCATGCGATAAGTTTTTGGTCAGCGCGATTTGGCAAGGTCTTGAATGTACCACTGAACAAGGCCATGCTGCCAATAAAAAGAACAGTGAACAACCCGCGTATGAAGATCGCCTGATAGACGTTCATATCGGATGCAACGGTTTTGATCGCAGCATCATTCAGGGCGAAACCCGCCATAGAGCCGCACATAAACGCGGCTCCGATCATATTGTCAGATTTCAAGATGCGCATGGGATTACTTTGGTTTGTTTTGAACAGTCGTATCTGGGAAAAAATTGTTTGGCGAGCAATTTATTGTACCCCGTTCAGCTGTACATCCGCTTTTTGCGTTTTCGGGTCTGTGCTGTTGCATTTTGTGACCCGTCATGGAAGGTGCCGAACCAGCGATCCCAAGGCATTTCCTGATTGCCGTAGTTACATTCGAAATAGCGGTGATGCAGCTGGTGATAGAATGTTCCAAGCGCCAGCTTGCGTTTATCTTTGATCAACAGGTCCTCGTAGCCTGTATGGGTCATCGCGGCCCCCGGGCCCTGAAAAACCACATGGAAAATCAGGTGTACCGGGTGGGATGCAACGATCCAGTGGATGCACAGCGCTGAAAGGTAAATGAAGTGTTCGACAGGGTGCATCGACATGCCTGACCAGGGCCAGATGTTGATATTCTTGTGATGCAATGCGTGCACACGGGTGTAGATGAAGGGCTGGTGCAACAATCGGTGCACCCAATAGAAGTGAAATGCCGACCAGATCGGTATCAGGATCAACCAGAGGATAAACCACACGGGGTTTGATGTCAGCGTGATCAACGGGGTATAACCATTGGCCATCAACCACATTGTGACCACCTGAAAAGCCGTAAGCTGTGCAACCCCGCTGGTCAGCGACCAGAACATATTGTCTTTGACCTGATCTGCGAACAGGAAGCTGCGGTTGTTGCGGCTTTGATCGCGGTGATCGAATTTCAGGGCCTTGCCTTGACCTTTGCGCATATAGAAATACCAGTGCAGGCCACCGGCGATGACTAGCAGGAGACCCATGTTTATAGCCCATATCTGTATGATCCAGCCTAAGGAGAATGTGCGCGCGGTTTCAAGGCTGGGGTAGAGCGTATACCAAAGCAATATGGCAAGCAGTGCCATCAAAACGCGTTCAGACAGACTAAGCCAGTTGCGGCGCACCCAACCGATCAGGAAACGCGGGTTGTTATAATGAGCAAAAACAGAGCTGTCGGATAAGGGCAGTTCGGGGTGGTAATTCCACACCTTATTTTGCCCGGGCCACTCCCCCTTGTCAGCTGTTATAATTTGATCCTTCATCATCAAGGATAGCTTTCAGTTCTGATAGGTGTTTTTCGGATTGTTCAGGATAGTCATCTAATTCCTGCGCAGTTTTCGCGGCGATCTCATCAGACAGAACGCGCAAGGCTTGGCCGGTTTGCAGGGCGCGGATATAGGTTTCGGCGGCGCGTTCGAAATAATACATACGGTTGAACGTGTCGGCTACACTATCGCCGATCACCAATACACCGTGATTACCCATGATCATCACTTTGTGTTGTGGGTTGGCAAACAGTTTGGCGCAACGCTTGCCCTCTTCTTCAAAAGCCAGACCGCCATATTCTTCGTCAATCACATAGCGATTGAAGAACATCGCGGTATTTTGATCGATGGGCAGTAAACGGCTGTCAGCCAAGCTGGCCAGAACCGTGGCATGAATTGAATGTACGTGCATGGCACAACGTGCCTGCGGGCAGAGCCGGTGAATTGAGCCGTGCAGGCCCCACGCGGTGGGGTCAGGCGCGTACGGGCCGCTTAATGTTTCGGGGTCATTGGCATCCAGAAATAACATATCGCTGGCTTTGATCTGCGAAAAATGCATCTGGTTCGGGTTCATCAAAAACTGGGTGCCCTCGTCATTCACGGCCAAAGAGAAGTGGTTGGCAACCCCTTCGTGCATATTCAAACGCGCTGTCCAGCGGAATGCGGCGGCCATATCGGTACGTTCCTGCTTATAGGGCAGATTGGGCAAGTGGGTGACGGTTTGTGGCATATGTGATTCCTCCTGTGGATAAGGAACTATAAATTATGTGATTTGCAAAGGGATTATTGACGTTCAGTGAAATTATGCGAGGTTAAGCCTGATAAAATCACACATTGGAATATCTGAAATGACGCATGAAAATCGGAAAATGGTCATTGTTACCGGGGCTACAAGCGGCATTGGGCTGGCGTTGATTTATCGGTTGAAAGATGCGGGGTATTTTCCGGTGATGACTGGGCGCAATGCCAAAAAGGTGACTGATCTTTCACAAAAGGCAGGGGTGCCCGGCTATCAGCTGGATGTGGCGGATGAAGATCATATGCGTACAGTTGTGGCACAGATCAAAGTTGATCACGGACTTGTTTGGGGGCTTGTCAACAATGCGGGTATTTGGCTGGAGGGGGATTTTTCAGGGCATTCTGCGGATGATATTCGCGGCGTTATTGAGACCAATACTTTAGGCACAATGTTTATGACCCATGCGGTTTTACCGGACATGGAAGCGGCAGGTTCAGGGGTTGTGATTAACGTTGTATCCACGGGGGCCTTATATACACGCAAAATAATCAGCGTTTATTCCGCCAGTAAATGGGCCATCCGTGGGTTTACCGGATGTTTAGAGATGGAATGCGCGCCAAAAGGCGTGCGGGTTATGGGGTTTTATCCAGGCAAGGTAAGTTCAAATATGTATCAAACCGCTGGTATTGATCGTGATCTGGAAGTGGCAATGACACCAAAACAGGCGGCAGATATGATTGTAACCATGCTTAAAGACGAAGGTATGGTTTGGTCACATGTCAGCGGGCGTTCTATTCGGGATTATGTGTAAGCTCAGGAACCAAACGAAAACGGTTTTACAACAGAGCGGTACCAGTCGGCGATCTTTTGACGCTCGGCTTCTTCCATAAAACTTGCATTTGCAGGGGGCATCGCGTTGGTGATGCCCGCATGCAGGAATATTTGTTTAGCCAGTGCTGCGATTTGGGCTTCGTTTTCCAAAAGCACGCCTTTGGGTGCCCATAAAATGCCGTCAAAAAACGGCTCTTGTGAATGACACATGGAACAGCGTCCTAAAACGATGTCGTGAACTTCTTGAAAACCATCTGCTGAGGCGAACTTTTGTTGGGTTGGTGTCAGGGTAGCCGCCTCTGTTTCTGTCATGTCAGGGCGCAATGACGACAACCACATCACAGCTATCAGCAGCAACGCGGTTATCAACCATGTCCAGTTCGGTTTACCACGCCGTGCATGCATGCTGTTGAAGTAATGCCGGATCGTGACCCCCATCAGAAACACAAGACTGGCAATGATCCAGTTATATTGGGTTGCAAAGGCCAGTGGGTAATGGGTTGAAAGCATCAAAAAGATAACCGGCAAGGTCAGATAGTTGTTATGGGTAGACCGCTGTTTTGCAATCTTACCGTACTTCGGGTCAGGCGTGCGGCCTGCTTGCAGGTCGGCCACAACAATGCGCTGGTTCGGCATGATGGTGAAAAACACATTACCCGACATGACGGTGGCGGTAATCGCGCCTAAATGCAACATTGTAGCCCGCCCGCTGAAAACTTGTGTGTAGCCGTAAGCCAAAGCGACCAGCAGGACATAAAGCAGGATCATCAGGCGGGTGTTATCGTCACCGAACTTTGATTTGCAAATCTGATCATAAATCACCCAAACCGCGATCAATGACCCTATTGAAATCAAAATAGCGATCGGGGCCGTCAGGTCTGCCACGCTGGGGTCGATCAGATAAAGGTCAGCCCCTAAATAATAGACCATGAACATCATACCAAAGCCTGACAACCATGTGACATAACTTTCCCATTTGAACCATGTTAGGTGTTCAGGCAATGCTGCGGGGGCAACCAGATATTTTTGGATATGGTAAAACCCGCCGCCATGTACTTGCCATTCTTCACCATGTGCGCCCATGGGCAGGTCGGGTGCTTGGTACAGGCCCAGATCAAGAGCAATGAAATAGAAAGATGAACCAATCCAGGCAATGGCAGTGATAACGTGCAACCAGCGCACGGCAAACTCCACCCATTCGGTGATGACAACGAAATCATACATGAATTTCTCCCTTACTTTGCATCATATTGCGTGATTATGTTTAATTGGTAAATTTAAATAATTGCACAACACTTTCAAAAATACTAAGGTAATCGACGGAACTTCAAAAAGATTTACCATGTCTTATATCAAGCAACTAAAAGTTTTTGTACGGGTCTATGAACTGGGCAATATGTCTGCCGCTGCACGTGATCAAAGGGTGTCACCAGCGGTGGCCTCCAGCCGTATTGCTGAGTTGGAAAACCATTTGGGTGTGCGCCTGTTCAACCGTACCACACGCAGCTTGCAAGCTACTGAGCAGGGTCGTTTATTTTATGACGGTGCCAACACTGTGTTAAATGCAATTGATGCGGCCGAGGCAACTGTAGCAGAACACACCAAAAGCCCGAAAGGTTCCATATTCGTGGCCGCCCCTTTGGGTATCGGTCGCCGTTTTATAGCACCTGCAGTGCCTGGTTTTAAAGCGGAATATTCAGAGATTGATGTCCGACTGCGCTTGTCAGACCGTAATATCGACTTGACGGAAGAAGGCTTGGACATTGCATTTTTCCTAGGCGTGCCCGAAGATTCCAGCCATCGCATCCGTTCAATCACCGAATGTACACGGATTTTATGTGCCTCACCAGAATATCTGGAAAAGCGCGGGATGCCGAATAATGGTGATGATTTATTAAAAGGTAAACATGATTGCCTTGCACTGCGTTTTCCGGGGCAACGCGAATTTCAGTGGTTATTGAATACCGCTAATGGGCCAAAACGATTTGCGGTTACCGGGCCGTTCGAATCCGATGATGGCAGCGTTCTGACAGACTGGGCTTTGATGGGGTATGGCATTATCAACAAGCCCGTGTTTGAGATTGCAGAGCATCTAAAGACAGGTGCATTAGTTCCTGTTGCGCAAGAAACCCCGCCAAGCTCTGTTTTTCTGGGCTGCCTATATCCACACAAGAAACATCAAGACCCCAAGGTCAGATTGTTCATTGATTATATGGTTGCGCATTGCAAAACCGAACTGGAAAAACTGGCCTAACTGCCGCGATATGTAGAATAGCCGTAAGGTGAAAGTAGCAACGGCACGTGATAGTGCGCATCCAGATCGTTTATGCCAAAGCGAATGGGGATATCGGCCAGAAAAAACGGTGCGGCTTGTGCGAGAGATGTGCGTTTCAGGTAATTTTCAGTCAGAAAAACCAACTCGTACACCCCAAGTTTGAACTCTTTGCACGGCAATATCGGGCCATCGGTGCGGCCATCACTGTTGGTTTTCATAGTGCGGATGTGACGGCGGTTACCGCCCTCTAACGCATAGAGTTCAATTTGCAAATCCGCGGCGGGAAGGCCCAGACTTGTATCCAGAACATGGGTTGTTAAATAGCCTTTTGTTTCTGACATATCTGTACTCCTTCACTCGCTTTTCGCTTAATATCAGGGTTGTTTAAATCTTAGAATACCTAAAAGTCCTTCAAAAAAATACATAAAATGAATATTCAGTATTCTGATAGATAAGAAAATCAGAACCATGGGACAAGCTTTGTGAACCGTTACTCAAGAGATATGCACGGGCATGGCCCGACACCGCCCAAGGTTAGCTGGCCTGATGGGGCCAAAATTGCTGTGCAATTTGTGATCAACTATGAAGAAGGCGGTGAAAACTGTACTTTGCATGGTGATGCAGCCTCTGAAGCATTTCTGTCAGAGATCGTGGGCGCGGCCCAATGGCCCGATCAGCGGCATTGGAATATGGAGTCTATTTATGAATACGGTGCCCGCGCAGGGTTTTGGCGGCTGCACCGTTTGTTCACCAAACAGGCAATACCTGCCACAGTTTATGGTGTGGCAACCGCATTGGAACGTTCTCCGGCCCAGGTAGCCGCGATGCAAGGCGCGGGTTGGGAAATTGCCAGTCACGGGTTGAAATGGATTGAATACAAGGATTTCAGTAAAGACGATGAACGCCGCGATATGCAGGATGCCATTCGCATCCATACCGAAGTCACCGGTACGCGCCCGACAGGCTGGTATACGGGGCGGTGTTCAGTAAACACGGTTGATCTGGTTTCCGAGGAAGGCGGGTTTGCCTATGTTTCAGACAGCTACGCTGACGACCTGCCCTATTGGTACGCGCATGATGGCAAGCAACAACTGGTCATCCCCTATACACTGGATACAAACGATATGCGCTTTGCCTCACCCCAAGGGTTTAATGCAGGCGATCAGTTTTACAATTATCTTAAAGATAGCTTTGACGCGCTTTATGAAGAAGGGTGTGATGGTGCGCCCAAAATGCTTTCGATCGGGTTGCATTGCCGCCTGATCGGGCGGCCCGGGCGCATTCAATCGTTAAAACGGTTTATGGAATATGCCCAAAGCCATGCAGACGTCTGGTTTGCCCGGCGGATTGATATTGCCAAACACTGGCATAAATATCACCCCGCACCGGCGGAAAAGGCAGTGCCTTCGACAATGGATAAAACTGATTTTGCGACCACTTTCAGCGAAATTTTTGAACATTCACCTTGGATTGCAAAGGGTGCTTGGGACGGTGAGTTAGGGGCTGCACATGACACAGCCATAGGGCTGCATTCGGCACTCTGCCGTGTGTTTCGGCGGGCAGAAGATAAAAAGCGGCTGGCTGTCTTAAATGCACACCCTGATTTGGCAGGGAAACTTGCGGCGGCGAAACAGCTGACAAAAGAGTCTAGTGCAGAACAGGCAAGTGCCGGTTTAGACGCGCTAACCGATGATGAACGGGCCATATTCCAAGGATTGAATGCGGACTATACCGCAAAATTCGGCTTTCCCTTTATCATCGCCGTGAAGGGCTTGAGCAAAGATCAGATATTGCAGGTTTTCAAAACCCGCATCAACAATGACACGGGCACAGAATTTGCAACTGCCTGCGCTCAGGTAGAGCGAATTGCGTTGTTAAGATTAACCGAAATGCTGCCATGAAGGATAACCCGATGAAACCGGTTACTAAGTATTATGTGCCTACAGGCGGGTTGCCTGCGCAAAGTCAAATCATGACGGATCGCGCAGTTTTCAAAGATGCTTATGCGGTCATTCCAAAGGGCGTAATGCGTGATATTGTGACCAGTCTTCTACCCAATTGGGCGGATGCGCGGTTCTGGGTTATTGCACGGCCTTTAACGGGGTTTGCCGAAACTTTTTCGCATTACATTGGCGAAGTTACGCCCAATGGCGGTAGCACAAATCCCGAAGCTGACCCCAGTGTTGAGAGTGTTTTGTTTGTTGTTACAGGCACGGTTGAATTGTGTATTGAAGGCAAGTTGCATGTTTTAAATTCGGGCGGCTATGCGTTTTTACCGCCTAACTGTAAGTGGACTTTGAAAAATACATCGCCTGAAAATGCCAACTTCCACTGGATCAGAAAACGCTATCAAGCGGTGGTGGGTTTGGATGCACCTGCTGCATTTGTGAGCTCAGATCAGGACGTAAAACCAGCATCCATGCCAGACACAGATGGGGTTTGGGCAACAACACGGTTTGTGGACCCAACGGATTTGCGCCATGATATGCATGTCACAATTGTTACCTTTCAACCGGGTGGCTCCATTCCCTTTGCCGAAACCCATGTGATGGAGCACGGGCTTTATGTGTTGCAGGGCAAGGCGGTTTACCACTTGAACCAAGATTGGGTCGAGGTTGAAGCAGGTGATTACATGTGGCTGCGCGCATTTTGCCCGCAAGCTTGCGTCGCCGCAGGACCAGAACCATTTCGCTATCTTCTATACAAAGACGTTAACCGCCATATGTCGTTTGATCTGGGTGGTGCGAAGTGAACGAAATCCTGACACAACCCTTAACGGCAGAGGCATTTGACCCTTATGGAGATGTGTTAGAGACTTCCGGCGATCCCACCGTGATTATCAATCAAGGCATGTGCGCGCGTTACAGCGACCTTGCTAAACTGGACTTCAGTGATGGGCGGGCGGGCATCAGTATTTTCAAATCAGAAATGCGCGTTATACCCTATCACTTAGACATGGTTGAACGTCACCCCGAAGGCAGCCAAGCTTTCATATCAATGAGCCAGCATCCTTTCTTGGTCGTAGTCGCCGATGATCAAAACGGAATACCCATAAATCCGCAAGCATTTGTGGCAACCAACGGCCAGGGAATTAACTTTCACCGCGGCACATGGCACGGCGTTCTGACACCACTGCATAAGCCCGGCTTGTTTGTGGTTATCGACAGGATCGGGGCAGGTACAAACATTGAGGAACACTATTTCAAGACCCCTTACCTTATTCAAATCAGTTAAGGGCAATCGCGCCAATACAGGCGTTTAACCATAAGCATTTCAGGGGAGGAAATGAAAATGGCAGACAACACGTCAATAGGGACGCCAGAACAGCTACGCGACCCTAATTATACACCACCCATCGGCAAAGCGATTCCGCTGGGTATTCAACACGTCATGGCGATGTTCGCCAGTAATGTAACACCGGCAATTATCGTCGCAGGTGCTGCGGGCTTTGGCTTTGGCTCACCCAATGCTGATATTCCAACCCTCAACTACATGATCCAAATGTCGATCCTGTTTGCGGGGATTGCCACTTTAATCCAAACCATTGGGATCGGGCCGATTGGGGCGCGTTTGCCGATTGTGCAAGGTACCAGCTTTGCCTTTCTGCCCGTTATGATCCCTGCCGTTGCGGGCGCTGGTGTTGCAGGTCTACCAGGTTTGATGACAGGTGTTCTGATTGGTGGCTTGTTCCACTTTTGCCTGGGCTTTGTCGTTGGCCGCATCCGCTTTGCCTTACCGCCGCTGGTCACAGGACTGATTGTGCTGATGATCGGGCTGCTACTGATCAAGGTTGGCATCCAATACGCAGCAGGGGGTGCCGGTAGTTTCAATATGTCCAAACCCACATGGGGTGGTGGTGCAAACTGGACAATGGCCTTTACCGTGATCATCGTCACTTTAGGCGTGAAGTTTTTCTTCAAAGGCTTCTTGTCTGCCGCCGCCGTTTTAATCGGGCTGATCGTAGGCTATCTGGTTGCGCATTTCGTCTTTGGCGTTGTGGATTTTTCTAAGGTTGGCTTTGCTGCAACCTTTGGCGTGCCTGTGCCGTTCAAGTTTGGTTTTGAGATTAACTGGGCCATCGTGATCGGCATGTGTCTGATGGCATTTGTTTCCACGGTTGAAACCGTGGGCGATGTTTCAGGTATCACCAAAGGGGGTGCGGGGCGCGAAGCAACTGATGAAGAAATTACAGGTGCGACTTTTGCAGATGGTCTGGGCACAGCAATAGCCGGCGTGTTCGGTGCATTTCCAAACACATCATTTTCACAAAACGTAGGCCTGATTGCAATGACCGGCATCATGAGCCGCCACGTTGTAACGATCGGTGCGATCTTTCTGATAATTTGCGGCCTTAGCCCCAAGATTGCAGCTTATGTGAACACCGTACCCTACCCTGTGCTGGGCGGCGGTGTGATCGTGATGTTTGGCATGGTGGCAGCGGCTGGCGTCAACATGTTATCGGATGTAAAATGGAACAAGCGGAATATGGTGATTTTCGCCGTGGCCCTGACCATGGGTCTGGGTATGCAACAAGTGCCCGATGCGATGAAGTTCTTACCCGACACCGCCAGAATGTTGATCAGCACAGGTCTGTTACCAGCCGCAATCATTGCGATTGTTCTAAACCTGATATTGCCTGAAGAGGCTGCCGAAGGTTAAAACCTTTAACAAGTATTCGAAAAAGGGCTGCGTTTATACGTGGCCCTTTTGCGCAACTCCCGCCACATAGGTCTGTGCAATGGTGCGATCATCACCCATAATCTGCATCAAAAACAACTCTTCGGCCAGTGTTTCAATCCGCTCGGCGCGCAGGGCCATTGCAGATGTGGCAGCACTATTCAGCACGACAATATCAGCCTCACTTCCCGCCTCTAACGTACCGATCTGATCTTGCAACCCAAGGGCTGTCGCGTTACCGCGTGTGATCCAGTAAAACGCACGAAACGTATGCATATGCTGCCTTTGCAGCTGCAAAATCTTGTAGCCTTCATTCAGCGTTTGCAGCATCGAATAACTGGTGCCGCCACCAATATCAGTGGCAATTGCATTGACGATACCTTTGCTGCGCAGCCCTGCATCATCAAACAGACCACTGCCCAGAAACAGATTGGATGTGGGGCAAAATACAGGATGCGCACCGATTTCGGCAATCACACCGATCTCGCGATCTTTCAAGTGGATGCAATGGCCCAAAAACATCTTCGGCCCCAAAAGCCCGTAGGCTTCATAAACATCCAGATAATCGCGTGACTGCGGATAAAGTTCCGCCGTATAAGCGATCTCGTCATGGTTTTCAGACAGGTGCGTTTGCACATAACATTCGGGATGCTCTGCCGCCAACACGCCCGCCATTTCCATCTGTTCAGGGGTTGAGGTAATCGCAAACCGCGGGGTGATCGCATATAATGCGCGGCCCTTTCCATGCCACTTTTCGATCAGTGCTTTGCTGTCATCATAACCCGATTGTGGCGTATCTTGCAGCGCCTCTGGGGCATTGCGATCCATCAAGACCTTACCGCCGATCATGCGCATATTACGTGTAGCCGCCTCTTCGAAATAGGCTTCTGCCGATTGTTTATGCACCGAACAATAGGCCATTGCCGTGGTGGTGCCATGATCGATCAACTGGTCATAAAACCGCCCAGCCATCGTTTTGGCATGGGTTGCATCGGCATAACGCGTTTCTTCAGGGAAGGTGTAATTTTCCAGCCAGTCCAGTAGCTGTTCGGCCCATGACGCCACCACCTGCACTTGCGGGAAATGGATATGGGTATCAATGAAACCCGCCATCAACAGATGCGGCCGGTGGTCGATCACTTCCGCCCCAGCCGCTTGCGATTGCAACTCTGCATATGTCCCACCCGCCTCAATCAGGCCATCGGAAACGATCAGCGCGCCATCTTCGATATAATCAAAAGCTTGCGTATCGTCAGGGGTTTGGGGTTCCCGGCGAAAGGTTAATACCCGGCCGCGCAGCAGTTTTCTGGTCATATGACACCTTGTTATTAAGTGTGAATAAAAAGCACAGGTCAGTTATGACCTATGCCAAATATTTCATATTTCAGGTTAGAAACCCAGCCCTTGATTGTCTGTATTTGTCAGAATGACTTACTTCGGAAAGCTAAAAGTCAACATCCATAGCAACGCCTTTTTCAACCGCAAGGTCAACAACGGCAGAGGCCACCGCCAAATCTTGCAGGCCAACACCAGTGCCGTCGAACAAAGTGATTTCATCATCCGATGTACGCCCTTTGTGATCCCCGTTTATCACCGCGCCCAACTCGATAATGTCAGTTTCTTTAAGTGAACCATCCGCAATCGCGTGCTGGCATTCGCCGATCGTTATCGATTGTGCAATTTCGTCGGTAAACGCGGTGGCGCGTGCAACCAAAGCCGCTTCAACCTCTTGTTTACCTTTGGTGTCAGTTCCCATGCAGGCAATATGGCACCCCGCTTTAACCTGCGTATCTTGCAAGATTGCGTGAAAACTGGATGTAATCGTGACAATCACGTCAGACTGCGCGCCCAGTTCATCCAGACTAACCGCTTCAAATGGCAGGCCAATTTCTGCGGCTTTCGCGGCGAGTGACGCCAGCTTTTCCGGCGTTCTGTTCCAAGCCACCACACGGGTAAAATCACGTTGTTCAGCCACTGCCTGCAACTGAAACGTTGCCTGGTGACCTGCACCTACAATGCCCAAAACCCGTGCGTCTTTGCGCGCTAAATGCGCGACCGATACAGCCGCCGCAGAAGCGGTGCGCAAAGCCGTCAACAGGTTGCCACCGACAACCGCGCGAATTTTGCCGGTATCCGCATCAAATAACATAATAGCGGATTGATGGTTGGTCAGCCCTTTCGCAGCATTGCCCGGCCAGTAACCGCCCGACTTCAGGCCCAAATTAAGTGCTGCACGGTCAAAGCCGGATTTGAAGCCGTAAAGCGCATCGGCATGGCCGATTGCCTCGCGGATAACCGGGAAATTATAAGCAGTACGTTTCGACATAGATGCAAAAACCTCTTCCACGGCCGTGAATGAACTTTCACGGGTCATCAAAGCGGCTATTTCTTTTTCTGGAACAATGATCATTGTGTTTCTCTTTTTATGATAAAGGGTTAATAAGCTTTTCCGCGTGCAGATACCGGCCATAAAGTTTCAACTTTGCCGTTGCGAACCCCGACATACCAGTCGTGGACATTACACGTTGGATCGCAATGACCAGGAACCAGACGCAGCTTGTCATTCACTTTCAACACACCTTCAGGATCACCAACAACACCATGTTCATCTGAACATTTCAGATACGTGACATCATCTTCACGACCAAAAACCGTTGGCAGGCCAGAGTCCACAGATTGCGCTTTCAGCCCCGCATCAACGACGGCTTGGTTAGCTTTGGCGTGGCTCATCACAGATGTCAGAATGAACAGCGCATTTTCCCACTCACCGTCATCAATGCGTTTGCCGTCTTTATCCAAAATACGGCCATAATCCGCATCCATGAACGCGTAAGAGCCACATTGCAATTCGTTGAACACACCTGATGTACCTTCAAAATAATATGAACCAGTACCGCCACCACCAACAATATCACAGTCCAGCCCAAGTGATTTCAACGCGTTGACCGCGTGTTCCACCTGTTCAACCGCAATATCGATTTTTGCTTTGCGGTCACTATACAACTCAAGATGCTGCATCGCACCCTGATAAGCTTGAATACCCGCAAATTTCAGACCGTCTGCGGCATCAATCAGCTTGGCAATGTTCACCACCTCTTGTGATGTGGTCACACCGCAACGCCCCGCACCGCAATCGATTTCCACAAGGCATTCTATTTCTGTTCCGTACTTTTGCACAGCAGCGGCCAGATCTGCTACGTTTTCAGGGTCGTCCACACAGACAAGCACCCGCGCACCCAGTTTTGGCATCCGTGCAAGGCGGTCTATCTTAACTAGATCACGCACCTGATTGGATACCATCACATCCTTGATGCCACCACGGGCAAAGACCTCAGCCTCGGACACTTTTTGGCAACATACACCAACCGAGTAACCCAGCGTTTCCTGTAACTTAGCCACATCCACAGATTTGTGCATCTTGCCATGCGCGCGGTGGCGCACACCCATATCGCGCGCAATGTCACCCATCTTCTTCACGTTGCGTTCCAACGCATCCAGATCAAGGATCAGGCACGGGGTTTGAATATCAGCTTCATCCATGCCCGGCAGGGCCGGTACATCAAAGCCAACTTCTAGACCTTCAAAATTAGTTTCCACGTTCATATCAACCTCCTATTTTTACGATTTCAACCAAGGCAACAAATCCAGATCAACATTACCACCGGTAATAATAACCCCGACCCGCTTGCCCGCGAAAGTGTCTTTGTTTTTCAAAATTGTTGCCAAGGGCACAGCACTACTTGGTTCCATCACGATTTTCATTCGCTTCCAGATCAGTTTCATCGCTGCGATGATTTCATCTTCACTGGCAGTCAGAATGTCAGTGACGTGATTGCTAACAAAATGCCATGTCAGTTCCTTAAGCGGAACTTTAAGCCCGTCAGCCACGGTCACAGGCGCATCATCGGCAATGATATAACCTGCCTTGAAACTGCGGGCAGCATCATCGGCCTGTTCAGGCTCGGCGGCATAAACCTTCACCTTTGGTGCAAGGTTTGACAAGGTCAGGCACGTGCCTGAAATCATCCCGCCACCACCGATGGGTGCCATTACCGCATCAAGCCCATCAACCTGACTGATCAGTTCACGCGCACAAGTGCCCTGCCCTGCGATCACCCGCGGATCATTGTAGGGATGCACAAATTCCGCACCAGTTTCCCTGACCACTTCGGCAAACACGTCTTCACGGCTAGATGTTGACGGCGCGCATTCTATAATCTTACCGCCATAACCGATCACCGCATCTTTTTTAGCCTGCGGGGCCGTGCGCGGCATCACCACAGTGCAGGGAATTCCCCGCCTGCCTGCAGCATACGATAAGCTTAGTGCATGATTGCCGCTGGAATGGGTTGCAACGCCTTTTTCCAACATATCATCAGTTAAGCCGAACACTGCGTTTGATGCCCCGCGTACTTTAAACGCCCCGGCTTTCTGAAAATTCTCGCATTTGAAAAACAGCTCGGCCCCAGTCAGTTCATTCAGGAATGAAGAGGTCAAAACTGGTGTGCGGTGGATATAAGGTTTGATCCGCTCATGGGCGGCCAGCATATCATCAAGGGTCGGTATATACATAATAAGTTTCCTCTATGATCTACGGTAATGTTCTTGGGCGGCAGCAACGCCTGCACCAAGCTGGATATCCAAACCCAGATCAACCATGCACATTTCAGCCGTAGCAATGCCCGACAACATCATTACATCCGTCAAACTGCCCAAATGGCCAATGCGGAAAACCTTGCCTGCGACCTCGCCCAAACCAACACCGAAAGCGACATCATATTTATCGGCTGCATGGGTCACAATATCGGTGGCGTTAAAACCAGTTGGTGTGCAAATGGCACTGACCGTATCGGAATATAAGTCAGGCGATACCGCGCAAAGCTGTAAGCCCCAGGCATCCACGGCGGCACGCACACCCTCTGCAATGCGGTGATGGCGGGAAAATACATTTTCCAAACCCTCATTCAACAACATTTCAGTTGCCATTTTCAAGCCGTTCAACAAACCAACCGCAGGCGTATAGGGATAAGCGTTATTGGCATAACCTTGACCCATATCGCGAATATCAAAAAATGTACGCGGCAAAGTGGCAGTTTCTAGTGCTGCCATGGCTTTGGGGCTAAAACCTACAATTGCCAGACCTGCAGGCAACATAAAGCCTTTTTGCGAGCCTGTGATAGCAATATCCACGCCCCATTCATCCATACGAAAATCCATTGAACCGATAGAGCTGACCCCATCCACATATAACAGTGCCGGATGGTTTGCGGCATCCAGTGCTTTGCGCACGGCGGCAATATCAGACACAACACCCGTTGCGGTCTCGTTATGTGTGGCCAATACCACTTTGATCTGATGTGCTTTGTCGGCAGTTAGAATTTCCTCATAACGGTCCGCAGGCAAGCCTTCACCCCAAGGGGTTTGCACAATTTGCATATCAAGCCCATGGCGCTCACACATATCAATCCAACGTTGGCTGAACATACCGTTGCGCGCCGCCAAGACTTTATCCCCGGCGGAAAGCGTGTTGCTTAGAGCAATTTCCCAGCCGCCTGTTCCCGTTGAGGGAAACACAAATATCTCAGCCGTGTCACTTTTCAACACTTGTTTCACACCTTTCAGCGCAGGATGTAGAATTTCACCGAACAAGGATGAGCGATGATCCAGTGTTGGTATATCAATTGCCTTGCGCAACACTTCAGGCATGTTTGTCGGACCGGGTATGAATACGGGGTTTTGGAAGTTCATTTTCGTGCAGCCTTATATCGGTTCCTTACACGTTATAAGGTATTCACAAGATTTCCAATTTTTTTGAAACCGCGCTTTAAGTTTGAATAAACTACTATAAATACAATGTTTTCAATACTTTATATTTTTTCACTAGCCAAAATTGATTTTCAGTATTATAAATAAGCTACGTTGGAAACATTGAAAGAGATAACATGCCATCTGAAATACGCCCGCGGGGCCGCCCTAAAAGTTTCTATGGCAAGGCCCGCCAAAACACGATCCAATCAGTTGATCGTGCCTTTGATGTATTGGATATTCTTGCTTCAAGGGACGGCATGACCCTATCTGAAGTGGCCTTTGAGTTAAACCAATCACCAGCAACAATTTACCGTGTTCTTTCCACCTTACAGGCCCGTGAAATTGTAGAAACCGATCCGGTTTCACAAGTCTGGAATATAGGCCCTGCTGCATTTCAGATCGGCTACGCTTTTATGCGCCGTAGCAGCGTGGTGGAACGCAGTCGGCCCATTATGCGTGATTTAATGGCACAAACGGGTGAGACCGCTAATCTTGGGATTGAAAAATCCGATATGATCATTTTTGTCAGTCAGGTAGAAACCCACGAAACCATACGCGCATTTTTTCCACCCGGCACACAATCACCAATGCATGCATCAGGTATCGGCAAAGCCTTGTTAGCGCATTATTCTGATGATCGCATTGCAAAGTTATTAGAGCATCACTCACTGGAAAAATTCACAGATAAAACCATCACTGACCCCCAAAAATTATTGGTAGAGATGAAGAACATCCGCGCACAGGGTTTTGCATTTGATGATGAGGAAAAAAACCTTGGCATGCGTTGCATTGCATCACCAATCCTGAATTTCTTTGGAGAAGCAGTGGCAGGTATATCCGTTTCAGGGCCAACACATCGCATAACACCTGATCGCATCAATACTATCAGTGCGGTGGTAAAAAGCGCTGCAAAGTATCTGTCACAAAGCTTAGGATCATCACCTGAAAAGCCTAGGGGTAGAATTTAATCCAATACCCAAAAACCGCTTATAATCATACATTCACAAATGCGTTATATTGAATCCATTGAAACAGTTTCAACATTATATAGCCTATTGAATCAATCGTTCCTACGCCATTGTAAAAAGACTTTAACAAGCTCGCTTATTCAGGCGGGCATTTGACGTATCGGGGAGGTATCATGTCAATCAAGAAAATACTAAGAAGTCTAGGCTTAGCGGCTTTGGCTATAAGCCTGAGCAACGGGGCCGCACATGCCGGCTTTTCAACAACTGAAGTGCAGTTGCACTATGGTGGTAATTACAAAGTAGGCAGCAACTCAACCTTCGGCAGTGGCTTTAGTGAAACAACCGATCGTGCAACAATCACGCTAGAGCATTTTTCAACAAATGATATCGGCGACCTATTCTTTTTCGTCGACTTTTTCGTTGACGACGAAGACGCGGTAGGTACCAACAACCAAAGCGATCAGTATGGCGAGATTTACTATACTTTGCACGGCAAGCAATTCGGCATCGATCTAGGTGACGGCTTCATCAGCGCATTAGACTTTCAGGTTGGCCTGAACCAAGGGACTGACTTTTCGGTGGCTCTGGTAGGTCCCCGCGTTAGCTTTAACGTACCCGGATTTCAAGTCCTGTCACTTGCACTGACCACTTACACCAACTTTGAAGACCCCTTTAACCGCAACCTTGACACCACGTATCAGGCAACTGTGGTTTGGTCCGCACCTTTCGACCTTGGCAGCCAGAAGTTCCAATTCCAAGGTTTTGTTGATTTCATCGGCGATCAAAGCGCTGGTGTTGACAATCAAATTGTCTTCTCACCACAAATCAGATGGGATCTTGGCCACGCAATGGGCCGTCCAGCAGGTAAAATACATCTTGGCGTTGAATATACACACTTCAATAACAAGTTTGGGATCACAGGAGTTGACGAAAACTCCGCTTCCATCTTTCTTGGACTTAGATTCTAATACATTAACTACAACATTAAGCGAGGCAGAGAAATCTCTGCCTCTTTTTTTGCGCTAAAACTACACTAAATCACGCGGGACCTGATCTTTGTAATCACGTTCAAAAACCAAAACCCCGTTTTCATATGCTTCAACGCGCGCTGTCCACAAAAAATCTGATTGGTTGGCGGTCATCCCTGTAAAAACACGCGTGCGCCACATCTGGCCTTTGCGTCCGCCGATCTCTTCCCATTCCGTATTCACTTGTGCAGAGTTTGGATCATCCGGATGAATGCACCAGCTTTCCTTCATCCACCCACCAGAAATGAGCCCGTGATCAAGATCTTCATTTTCACCCGCGTCATCAAAAATTCTGATTGAAACCACGCCCGTTTCAGCATCTGTTTCACAGTCATGTTTATAAGATGCTGCACGCAATTCTTTACTGTGCCACGCGGGTGCCCCTTCAGCGGGTTCAAAAGAAACTTCATCCGCTTTCGCCAAAGGGCGGCTTGGCAGGTCAATGGAACCCGCTTCAATCATAATGCTGGTCGTTTCTGGCGAAGGCCAAAGCATTGGCCAGTAATTGGTTGAAACTGCAATCCGCAAGCGGTGGCCCGCAGGAATGCGGTAGGCAATCTGATCCAGATTAAAAGTAATATCCATCATGTCATCAACGGGAATTACACTTGGGCGTTCATGGCTGTCGCGATGGGTCAGGTTCAAATGCCCGTAGGTGATCAGGGCAGAGCTGCCATCGGGGCGCAGATCACACAGGCGCACGGTTATCTGGCCAAGTGGTTTATCGCATGACAGGCGTAGATGGATACGCGGGGCGCCAACTATATCAATAGCACTGACAAGTTCTTCGCCATCAAAACAAGCAGAGCCTGCATCATCACGGCTTTGATCCCCGGGCAACTGGTCACTAAACCCGGACGGAAAGTATTCACCAGCCGAGGTGCCACAATCATGCGGCGACGATACATGCACACGAAATTTGCTTTTTGTATCTGCCAAGGCTGCCCCTTGCGCAAAGTTTAATAGCTTGTGTTTGATATTTTGTGCAGGCCAGTTTTGTTCTGCAATCCAGCACCCGGGGCGCTCATCCAACCACCTTTGCGGGGTAACGCTATCCATCAGATAAGCACGGTAATCTGGGTCTTTATCAACGCCAGTATCAATACCTTTCAACCAATGATCCCACCAGCGTTTCGCTTCTTGCAAAAACCCGATAGCAGGCTTGGGCGCTGCCATATGCGGATACATATGTATCCAAGGGCCAACGATACCTTTGACAGGCGAGGACAAGTTCTTCACCAGATGCGAAATGGTGTTGCGATACCCGTCATGCCAACCGCCAATAGATAAAACCGCCGCCTTGATCGCAGAATAATCTTCACAAACCGACCCGTGTATCCAATATGCATCACGGTGCTGATGGCGCAGCCAATTTGTAAGGTTAGGTTGCAGGTTTTCCAATCGGTGCATCCACATCTCATGCCAACGGTTACCAACAATAGCCATATCAGGCGGGCGCGATGAATAGGTCAGCATGTTGCTGCTCCAACCAAAGTTTTCACCCAGCAGGCAGCCGCCTTTATAATGGATGTCATCCGCATAGCGATCAGTGGTTGAACAAATTGTAATGACAGCTTTCAGCGGCTCAGGCGCAAGGGCTGCCACTTGCAGCCCATTAAACCCGCCCCATGAAATGCCCATCATCCCGACGTTACCATTGCACCAAGGCTGTTTGGCAGCCCATTCAATCACCTCAACCGCGTCTTGTAATTCCTGTGCGGTATACTCATCTTCCATCAATCCATCACTGTCGCCATTGCCGCGCATATCGGTGCGGATGCAGACATAACCGTGGCCTGCAAGCCAAGGGTGAACAGTTTCATCGCGTGCGATTGTCCCGTCTCGCTTGCGATAAGGCAGGTGTTCAAAAATCACAGGTACAGGGTTTTGATCGGCCCCTTCGGGCATCCAGACACGTGCAGACAAACGGCACCCATCAGACATGATGATCGGCATATCCGCATGTTCAATCACACGGTGGGGAAATTCTGTAATGGTTTTCATGGTGACATCTTTTTGCATCGCAGTTAAAAAGTCGAGGCTAATTACGTCATATTTATTGTCGCAAACCAGCTAGAGTTACGCATGATTTTCTGTGATCGGTATGGAATGAAATCATTGTCATTTACAAGTATCGGGGTCATTTGCGCCTTGATTGCGTCTGTTTCCTTCACACTGAACGATGTTGGTATTAAATTTTTAAGCGGCGATTATCCCTTGCACGAAGTCGTACTGTTCCGCGCCGGTGTTGGATTGATAATCACACTTGCCATTATGATGCCGCTAGAGGGCGGGTACACTTTGTTGCGCACAAAGTATCTACGGCTGCATCTTATCCGTGGCGGATTTGTAGTCATGGCAAACCTGTTGTTCTTTCTGGGTCTTGCAGAAATTCCTTTATCCGAAGCCACCGCAATATTTTTTATCTCACCCCTGATCATCACAATTTTCTCGGTTGTCTTCCTATCTGAAAAAGTCGGCCCGTGGCGCTGGTTCGCAGTGGCCATGGGGCTGGTCGGGGCCCTGATTATGCTGCGCCCGACCCCAACAAGCTTCCAGTGGGCGGCACTTTTACCCGTCGGGGCCGCATTTTGTTATGCAAGCCTGCATACATTGACGCGGAAAATGAGTGGCACCGAAAAAGCCTCGACCATGTCATTTTATATCCAACTGACCTTTGTGTTCACCGCACCCCTTATGGGGCTTGCCTTCGGAGACGGACGGTATGCACAACAAGACAGTGCCGCACTGGAGTTTCTGTTGCGCCCTTGGATATGGCCCGAACCCATTGATCTGTTAATTATGTCCGGTATCGGCATTGCCAGCGGCATTGGCGGGTATTTTATAAGCCAGGCTTACCGCGTCAGCGAAGCTGCGCTAATTGCCCCCATCGAATACACAGCCCTTGTGCTATCTATCTTTTGGGGCATTACAATTTTCAACGAATGGCCTGACAGGGTTGCATGGGCCGGTATTGTGTTGATTTTAGGCGGCGGGTTGTTGATGCTGTGGCGTGAGGCTGTGCTGAAAAAGAAAGTCGCCAGCACAGCGATCATGCCCGAACAAAGGTAGGCGTTATCGCCCTTTGAATTCAGCCTTTCGCTTCTCTACAAACGCGTTCATGCCCTCTTTTTGATCCTCAGTCGCAAAAAGCGAATGGAACAGGCGGCGTTCATACAACAATCCTTCGGCCAAGCTGCCCTCTTCCGCGCGGTTAACCGCTTCACGGATAAAGCCTGCTACAGGTTTCGAATATCCAGCGATTGTAGCTGCCGTTTTCATCGCTGTTTCAACAACTTTATCGTCTTCCACCACACGTGCCACCAGCCCGCAGGCCAGTGCTTCAGCCGCATCCATCATACGACCTGTTAAATGCATATCCATCGACTTGGCACGCCCGATCAATTTTGTCATACGTTGCGAACCACCCATGCCGGCCATCACACCCAACTTAATCTCAGGTTGGCCGAATTTGGCCCCTTCGCCTGCAATAATGAAATCACACATCATGGCTAATTCACACCCACCACCCAATGCAAAGCCGTTAACGGCGGCAATCTTAGGTGTGCGGAATGCGGTAAAAATATCCCAATCGGCGAAGTAATCCTTTGACACCATATCCGCATAAGATTTGCCTTCCATCTCTTTGATGTCCGCGCCTGCGGCAAAGGCCTTTTCATTGCCTGTCAACACGAAACAACCAACACTTGGGTCTTTATCCAAGGGAATAAGTTCAGCAAGCACCTCTTCCAGAAGTTTCTCATTCAGTGCATTCAATTGCTTGGGGCGGTTAATCTGCACCATAACAACGCCGCCTTCGCGGCTGATTTTCAGGGTCTCTAACATAGGTTCATCCTTTTCATTCATCTACTGCAAAATCGCCGTTTGCGGCGGGTTGGTACAAACGATCAACAAGCTGTTGCGGCACGCTTTCCAACGTTGGGTATTTCCATTTCGGGGCGCGGTCTTTATCAATCACTGCGGCACGAATGCCCTCAACCAACTCGCCATCGTGCAAGCATGTGCTAACGATACGGTATTCATTACGCAGGGCTGCTTCAAGCGTTCCGTTCTCACGTGCGGCACGAATGGCGGCCAGCGTAATTTTCAGACATAAAGGTGCGCCGCGCAATGCGCCTTTCAAGGCTGATTTTGCAAAATCAGACAGGTCTGCTTCCAAGGTTTGCATAATATCCGCAACATCAGCCAACGCAAAAGCCGCATCTATTGTCACACGGTTTTTGGCTAATGCAGAGCCTTCCGGCGTGGTTGTATATTCCTGCAGCACTGCCACATCGCCCGTTTCCAACAAAGCCGTTTTCAGGTTTTCCAATTTGTCAGAGGGCACAAAATAATCCGCAAGCCCCGCATAAATACAATCCGCCCCCGACAGGCGTGTGCCCGTTAAACCAGCATATTCGCCACAAGCCCCTGGCATTTGCCCCAACAAATATGTGCCACCCACATCGGGCAGCAGGCCAATGGCGCATTCAGGCATGGCAAACATTGTGCGTTCGGTCACCACACGGTGCGAACCATGTGCCGAGATACCAACCCCGCCGCCCATCACGATCCCGTCCATGATCGCCACATAGGGTTTGGCATAGGTCGAGATCGCGTGGTTCAGCCGATATTCATCACGCCAGAACTTCAGTGCATTTTCCACCTGCCCGGATTTGCCTTCATTATAGATTTTGACAATATCACCACCGGCACAAAAGGCTTTTTCACCTGCCGCATCAATCAACAACAACCCGACATCGTCGTCCAAAGCCCAGTCATCCATCGCAGCTTCAAGATCAAGGCACATCGGATGGGTCAGTGCATTCAGGGCTTGCGGGCGGTTTAAAGTCACATGCCCCGCCTTGCCAGACTTGCGCGCAATCAGGTCACTCATGATAGGCCTCGCCCATTTAGAACGTTACGTGCGATAATCATGCGCATAATCTCATTAGTACCTTCCAAAATTTGGTGCACACGGATATCACGCACGATCTTTTCAATGCCGTAGTCTTGCAAATAACCATACCCGCCCAGCAGCTGCAGCGCGTCATTGGCCACATCAAAGCAGTTATCAGTGACAAAGAGCTTGGCCATCGCGCAATGTTTTGTGGCGTCCGGCGCACCTTGGTCCAGTTTCCATGCTGCTTGGCGCAGAAACACACGGGCGGCTTCCAGTTTGGTTTCCATTTCCGCCAGCTTGAATTGCAGGGCCTGAAACTGGTCTATGGTTTTACCGAAAGCTTTGCGTTCGCCCATATAGTTCGCGGCTATTTTAGCCGCTTGCGTGGCCGCCCCCAATGAACAGGCGGCAATGTTCAAACGCCCGCCATCCAGCCCTTCCATAGCGTATTTAAAGCCGGAACCTTCTTCACCCAGCAGGTTATCGTTTGGTACTTCACAACCGTCCATTTGCACTTGGGCGGTGGGTTGTGATTTCCAACCCATTTTCTGTTCCTGCGCCCCGAAAAGACAACCCATCGGTGCCGTTCGGGATCAGCATTGTCGAGATGCCTTTTGGCCCCTCACCACCGGTGCGACACATCACCAAATAAAGATCTGCAAAGCCGCCACCAGAGATGAACGCCTTATTACCGCTCAGTTTAAACCCGACGTTGGTTCTTTCCGCTTTGGTACGCAGAGCTGCCGCATCCGAACCTGAACCCGGTTCGGTCAGGCAATAAGCCGCATAAATATCAAAGCCAATCAAACGATCCAGCCATTCGGATTTGAAACTGTTAGTGGCATATTTTGCTACCATATTGGTGCACATATTATGGATCGACATAAACGCGGAAACCGATGGGCAAGCCATCGCAAGTGCTTCAAAAACCAGCACTGCGTCAAGACGGCTTAAACCGGTGCCGCCTTGATCTTCCGGCACATAAATACCGCCAAAGCCCAGATCACCCGCCGCTTTTAGAACTTCACGCGGGATCGCACCATCACGTTCCCATTGTAAAGCGTTAGGGGCAATCTGGTCCTGACCAAACGCATAAGCGGTGTCATAGAATAATTGTTGTTCTTCGTTTAGATTAAAATGCATGGTCTATCCCCTTATCTCGGTTGCATCCGCGTGGCACCGTCCAGACGTACGGTTTCACCGTTCATAAAACTGTTCTCGATCATGTGGTAAACCAGAGCTGCAAATTCTTCCGGTGCGCCCAAACGTGACGGGAACGGAATATTTGCAGCCAGTGAATCTTGCACCTCTTGTGAAAACGCTGCCACCATCGGAGTTTTGAAAATACCGGGCGCAACGGACAGAACCCGAATACCCGATTTTGCCAGATCGCGCGCCATCGGCAATGTCATCGCAGCAACTCCACCTTTGGAGGCACCATAGGCCACCTGCCCTATCTGGCCTTCAAAAGCGGCCACGGACGCGGTGTTGATGATCACGCCGCGTTCATTATCTTCATTCAAGACCTCGGCTGCAGACATGCCCAGTGCCGATTGGCTGGACACATTGAACGTACCTACAAGGTTTACATTGATCACCTTCTGGAACAGAGCCAGATCATGTGCAGCGCCGCGCGACACGGTTTTAGCAGCAGGTGCAATGCCCGCGCAATTCACGCAAATGCGCTCCTGCCCGTTGACGGCACGTGCTTTGGTTAAAGCCTTAGCCACACTGGCCTGATCGCTGACATCTGTTTGGCAGAACACGCCGCCCAATTCAGCGGCCAGCGCTTCACCGGCTTGCGCATTCATGTCCAGCAGTGCAACTTTCACACCTTTTGATGCCAGCAACCTTGCCACAGCAGCCCCAAGACCAGAGGCCCCACCTGTGATGACGGCTGAAAACTGATCGATATTTTTCATCTTTAAACCCTTTCAATGGCAATGGCAGTGCCTTCACCGCCACCGATACAAATTGCTGCCACGCCGCGTTTCAACCCGCGTGCTTCCAGCGCGTTCAAAAGCGTCACGATAATCCGTGTGCCTGATACCCCGATAGGATGGCCCAGCGCGCAGGCACCGCCGTTTACGTTGACAATATCGCGCGCAATACCGAACTCTTTCATGAAGGCCATTGGCACCACAGCGAAGGCCTCATTCACTTCCCACAGGTCCACATCCGCTACATCCCAACCGATGTTTTCCAACAGCTTTTTGGCAGCGGGGACAGGTGCTGTTGTGAACCAGCTTGGCTCATGGGCGTGGCTGGCGTGGCCAACGATACGCGCCCGCACAGCTAAACCTTTTTCCTGTGCAACCGTATCACTGGTAACAACCAAAGCCGCCGCACCATCCGATATAGACGAGGCATTGGCCGCCGTCACAGTGCCATCTTTTTTAAATGCAGGACGCAGGGTCGGGATTTTTTCAGGGCGGGCTTTTGCAGGCTGTTCATCTTGTGTGATTTCAATATCGCCCTTGCGGGTTTTCACCGTGAAGGGCACAATCTCAGCATCAAACGCACCTGTTTTTTGCGCCTCCAGCGCATTGGTCAAAGATTGCAACGCATAAGCATCCTGATCTTCGCGGGTAAACTGGTATTTCTCGGCACAAAGTTCAGCAAATTGCCCCATCAAAGCACCTTTATCATAGGCATCTTCCAAGCCGTCCAGAAACATGTGATCTTTCATTTCCACATGACCCAAACGCGCACCACCACGGGTTTTAACCGATAGATACGGTGCCAATGTCATGCTTTCCATTCCACCTGCAATCATCAGGTTTTGTGAGCCAGCGAGTATCTGATCATGTGCCACCATCACGGTTTTCATGCCCGAACCACAAACCTTGTTGATCGTGGTCGCCGGCACTGATTGCGGCAATCCCGCACACAATGTCGCTTGGCGCGCAGGGGCTTGACCCAGTCCTGCGGGCAAAACGCAACCCATCAACACTTCGTCCACATCATCTACACTCACTTTGGCATTGGCCAGCGCACCCGCAATGGCAGCAGCCCCCAGATCGGGGGACGGTGTTCCTGCGAAATCGCCCTGAAATCCACCCATTGGCGTGCGGGCAGCACCCGCAATTACAACTATTTTGCTCATGTCATATCCTTAAAGAATGCAGCAATACGCTGCTGTGCTTCTGTCGTTTCCCAACGATCTGCCAAGGCATTGATCGTTAGGTCTATATCATTTTCAACATCCCGGCCCTGCATCTGTTGTAACAGTTGCTTGGCCTGTGCTACTGCCCCGGGGGCGGTTTGCAAAATCGGTTTTATCTCGGCTTCAATGGCTGCATCCATCTCATCTGCCGCACAAACTGAACTGACCAACCCTGCGCGCAGGGCCAGGTCTGTATCAAACGGTTTGGCGGTAAAAAATACCTGTCGTGCATAAGTTTCCGACAAGCGGCGCAACACAAAAGGCCCGATGGTGGCGGGGATCAGACCAAGTTTTGTTTCGGTCAGGGCAAAGCGTGTAGCTTTCACCGCCACAACAATATCGCAGACCGCCATCATGCCGATGCCGCCGCCATAAGCGTTACCTTCAACCCGCCCGATTAGGGGTTTCGGTAAAGCGTTCAGGCCTGCCAGCATATTGGCCAGCAATCGAGCTTCGGTGATTTTTCCGGCGCGGTCTTGTGCCGCCTGTGCGCGCATCCAGTTCAGGTCGGCCCCCGCGCAAAAGCTTTTACCCTGTGCGGCCAAAATAACCGCCCGCACTTTATCATCCGTCGCAAGGGCCTGTGTTGCGGCTGTGATTTCTGCCATCATCTGGCTGTTCATCGCATTGTGCTTTTCAGGTCGCGCCAGTGTCAGCGTGGCAATACCACGCACATCTGTTGTAAGCTGTATCGTGTTATACGCCATAGTTAACTCCTACTATATTTTCTTGTAGATAGGCCTGTGCCACCTGTAATGTTTCCATATCCAGCCCGGTTTCCCAGCCCGTATCATGCAACATTTCAACCAAGGGAATGGTTGACAGATTACCCTTCGCACCGGGTGCATAAGGGCAGCCACCCAAACCACCGATAGCGCTGTCAAAACAACGCAAACCGTAATCTAGTGCGATTTTGACATTGGCCAATGCAGTGCCGTCGGTATCATGAAAATGCCCTGCCAATTTATCTGCAGGAACCGTTTTCAGCAAATCATCAAGCAATAAACCCGTGGTTTTGGGCGTGCCTTTACCGATAGTATCGCCCAAAGACACCTGCCCACAGCCCAAATTCAGCAAAGCCTGCGTGATCGTATGCACCTGTGTCGGGCCAACCGCACCTTCATAGGGGCAAGCAATGACGCAAGACACATATCCGCGCAAAGAAACGCCGGCTTCAAGTGCCGCTTTGGCGACAGGCGCAAAGCGTTCCAGACTTTCGGCAATGGTGCAATTGATGTTCTTTTGGCTGAAACTTTCAGAGGCAGAGCCGAATATGGCCACCTCATCGACACCTGCCTCTAACGCGGCTTCCAGCCCCTTCATATTCGGGGCCAAAGCCGCGTATATCACAGATTTTTTACGGGTAATCCCTACCATGACATCTGCCGCATCCGCCATTTGTGGCACCCATTTAGGTGATACAAAACTGGTGGCCTCAATAAAGCGCAAGCCAGTTTGCGACAGCAGGTCAATCAGTGCAACCTTGTGTTTTGTTAGTACAACCCTCGCTTCATTTTGCAAGCCATCGCGCGGGCCGACCTCATATATGGTGACAAATTTATCGGTCATTCGGCCAACTCTTCCAGCACCACTAACTGGCTGCCCTCATCAACCGCAGCCGAGGCGGTACAGAACACATCCGCAATCACCCCGTCACGCGGGGACAACATGACATGTTCCATTTTCATTGCTTCAAGCACCAGCAGCGGATCACCCTTTTTCACCGTATCACCAGCGGCGACCTGAATGATGCTGACAACCCCAGTCATCGGCGCAAACACGCAATCAGCGTTGTCATTCTGAGCATGGCTTGCATCAAGCGGGTCAATGCCCTCAAAACTAAACTGTTCACCGTCAAGTTTTACCAAAACAGAGCGGTCGTGTTTGATCACCAAAGCCGTCAGGTTTTGGATGCCCATACGTGCCGAGATGTGATGTCCGTGGCGGGTCACATTTTCAAAAGCATGAACTGCATCGTCTTGCAGCAGACTGATGCCTTGCCCACCATTAAACTGCAAATGCCCTTCCGTAATGGCCAAGCCCAGCGTTTTTGCAAACTTGCCCCATAACTGCCAGCCAAGCCGAGGTGCTTGCGGGTCAATATCATGCATCACCAAGCCAGCCACCATAACCGCAAAAGGCGGTGGCGGAATATCGGCCATAAGGCTAGCAGACTTGCGTTCGATCAGCCCTGTATCAAAACGCGATTGCATAAAATCTGGGTCAGCACAAAGTCGCGACAAGAAGGAAAGATTGGTTTGGGTTCCAGCACAAATGGTTGTGTTTAAAGCTTGATGAACCGCGCTTAAAGCTAGCTCACGCGTGGCTTCATGCGTGATCAGTTTCGCAATCATCGGGTCATAAAACGGGCTGACTTTATCGCCGCTACGCACACCTGTATCGGCGCGACACCCGGCACCAAACGCCACATGGTGTAAGGTTCCGGGTGCAGGCATGAAATCGTTCTGCGGGTCTTCGGCATAGATGCGCGCTTCAAACGCATGGCCATTTATAGCCAACTGGTCTTGGGCCAGCGGCAGCGGTTCACCCGCGGCGACGCGCAATTGCCATTCCACCAAATCCTGCCCTGTAATCGCTTCCGTTACAGGATGCTCCACCTGCAACCGTGTATTCATTTCCATGAACCAAAACCCGTCCACCCGCAGGGGGCCGGAACCGTCCACGATAAACTCGATAGTGCCGGCACCTTGATAGTTGATCTGAGCCGCCGCACGCGTTGCCGCAAGGGTCATAGCTTCGCGCACATCTATCGGCATGTCAGGTGCTGGGGCTTCTTCAATCACTTTTTGATGACGCCGTTGCAAAGAGCAATCACGCTCAAACAAATGCACGATATTACCATGATTATCACCAAAAACCTGCACTTCGATATGGCGCGGGGCGGTGATATATTTCTCGATCAACACATGCGCGTCACCAAAGCTGGCTTTACCCTCACGCTGGGCCGAGGCCAGATGCGCGGCAAAATCCTGCGCCGCTTCAACCAGTCGCATGCCCTTGCCACCACCACCAGCCCGGGCTTTGATCAACACCGGATAACCGATACTCGCGGCTTCATTCGCAAGGAAACCTGCGTCCTGATTGCTGCCGTGATAACCCGGCACGACAGGCACGCCTGCGTCTTCCATCAAATATTTGGCCTGGTCTTTCAGCCCCATTTTGCGAATAGCATCCGCTGACGGGCCAATGAAAACCAACCCGGCCTGCGCCAGTTTTTCGGCAAAATAAGGGTTTTCCGACAAGAAACCATAGCCCGGATGCACCGCTTGCGCCCCCGTTTGCAACGCCGCTTCAATCACACGGTCGATTTGCAGGTAGCTGTCTGTTGCCGCCGGTCCACCGATATGCACCGCCTCATCCGCGAGGGTCACATGCAGCGCGTCCGCGTCCGCGTCGGAATACACTGCAACAGTTGCAACCCCCATACGTTTGGCGGTTTTGATAATACGGCAGGCGATTTCACCACGGTTCGCAATCAGGATTTTTGTAAACATGTAAACCGTCCTTCTACATTCTAAAGACGCTGAAATGCGTCTCTTCTATGGGTGCATTCAATGCCGCACGCAGCGACAAAGCCACCACATCACGGGTTTTGCGCGGATCTATAATACCGTCATCCCAAAGCCGCGCAGAGGCGTAAAGCGGTTGTGATTGCTTTTCAAATTGATCCAAAATCGGTTGTTTCAACTTGCGCTCATCTTCATCACTAAACACACCACCTTTAGCTTCAATCGCATCACGTGTCACAGTTGCCATCACACCTGCGGCTTGTGCACCGCCCATCACAGAAATTTTCGCATTGGGCCACATCCACATAAACCGCGGCCCATAAGCCCGCCCGCACATGCCGTAATTGCCCGCCCCATATGAGCCGCCAACCACCACGGTAATTTTAGGCACATCCGCACAAGATACCGCCGCCACCAGCTTAGCCCCGTCCTTCGCAATACCGCCCGCTTCATACTTTGAGCCAACCATAAAGCCGGTGATATTTTGCAGGAACAGCAACGGAGTTTTGCGTTTGCAACACAGTTGGATGAAATGCGCGCCCTTCTGGCTACTTTCGGAAAACAACACCCCGTTATTAGCCAGTATGCCCACTGGCATGCCGTCGATATGGGCAAAGCCGCAAATCAAAGTCGCACCGAAGCGTTCCTTGAATTCCTCAAACTCCGATCCGTCAACAATCCGTCCGATAATCTCACGGATATCAAATGGCTTTTTGGCGTCTTTGGGGACAACGCCCAACATTTCAGACGGATCAAGCGTAGGTGACCTTGGCGCGCGTCCTTTAATAACAGGTGCAGGTATATCGCCCAGATTACGCACGCAAAGACGTGCCAATGCCAGCGCATGGGCGTCATCATTTGCTAGATAATCCGCGACACCAGATAGGCGCGTATGAGTGTCACCACCGCCCAGTGTTTCGGCATCAACAATCTCACCCGTTGCCTCTTTCAACAACGGCGGCCCTGCTAGAAAAATTGTTCCCTGTTCTTTGACAATAATCGTCTGATCAGACATCGCAGGCACGTAAGCCCCGCCTGCGGTACACGAGCCCAGAACCACTGCAATTTGGGTAATCCCTTTGGCACTCATCCGCGCTTGATTGTAAAAAATCCGCCCGAAATGGTCTTTGTCGGCAAACACCTCATCCTGATTGGGCAGGTTGGCCCCGCCACTATCAACCAGATAGATGCAGGTCAGGTTATTCTCTTCTGCAATAGCTTGTGCACGCAGGTGTTTTTTCACTGTAAGCGGAAAATATGTACCCCCCTTAACGGTCGCGTCATTGCACAAAATCATGCAATCACGGCCTTCGACTTTGCCGATGCCCGCGATCACGCCAGCGGCGGGTAGATCAGTGCTATAAACGTCGTATGCCGCAAACAGACCGATCTCTAGAAAAGCCGAACCCGCATCCAGCAGCCCCGCGACACGGTCACGTGACAGCATTTTACCGCGCGCAAGATGGCGGGCACGCGAACGTTCATTACCACCTTTTGATATTTCAGCAGCAAGTTCAGAAATGCCGTCCAGCAATGCTTGGTTTGCATCCGTGTTCTGCGCAAAATCCGCGGCTTGCACATTCAGTTTTGTTTTGATCACAGCCATTATTCAGCCCCTGCTTCTGCGCATGCACGCGCTTTTAATTCTTTTCGGATAATCTTGCCGGTCACCGTCATCGGCAAAGTGTCAACAAAGGCAACCTCACGCGGATATTCATGGGCAGCCAGCGTGGCTGCAACATGGGATTGCAATTCTTTGGCCAGCGTATCACCGGGCGTAAACCCGTCACTTAATATCACATAAGCCTTCACGATCTCGGTGCGTTTGGGGTCAGGTTTTCCAACCACAGCAACCGCGGCTACAGCCGCATGCGACAACAGGCAGTTTTCTATTGCACTTGGCCCGATACGGTATCCCGCCGAGGTGATCACATCATCCTCGCGCCCGACGAACCGGACAAAGCCATCTTCCATAATACCACGATCACCCATCACCAGCCAGTCACCGCGAAATTTCTCAGCCGTGGCAGTCGGGTTTTGCCAGTACCCCAGCATCATCACGGGGCTACCGCGACGCACTGCAATATCACCCTCACAATCAGTTGGCAGGCCATTTTCGTCTATGACAGCCACATCGTGACCGGGAACGCTACGACCCGCACAACCGATCCGGGAGGTAAACAATTCAGCGCAAGACGACACAACCATGTTGCATTCAGTCTGGCCGTAAAACTCGTTTATCGTTAGGCCAAGGGCGGCTTTGCCCCAGCTTACCAAGGCGTCACCCAAAGGTTCACCGCCTGACGCAACTGTTCGCAAGCCGGTAATTTCAACACCTTCTTCTTTCAGCATTTTCAACGCGGTTGGCGGAAAAAATATATTGCGCACGCCACCCTGTTCGATAATCTTCTTACAACCCGCAGCACTGAATTTTTGCATCCGTGCTGCAACTACGGGTACGCCGTGATGCAGGCCCGGCATCAATACATCCAACAAACCACCAATCCATGCCCAATCCGCAGGCGTCCACAAGCAATCACCGTCCTGAGGCAGGAAATCATGGCTCATCTCGACACCGGGTAAATGCCCCAGCAATGTGCGATGCGCCAACAATGCGCCTTTAGGCGCACCCGTGGTGCCAGAGGTATAGATCAAAATAGCAGGGTCATCGGCGGATGTATCATGCGGCTTAAACCCTGTGGCATCTTCATCAAACGCTGTAGTCTCAGGGCAAATCACATGCTCTACCGCAGGCAATTGATCCAGCAATGGTGTGATGATCTGCAATGCTTCTTCATCAACCACAATAGCTTTTGCACCTGCATTATTCAGCCGCGAAAGCAGAGCCTCTGCCCGAAACAAAGTAAACAATGGAACCGAGATCGCCCCCAGTTTCCAAATCGCTATATGGGCCGCCGCCGTCCAAACCGACTGGGTGCGAAACACGCCGACGCGGTCGCCCACACCAATGCCGTTGATCCGCATATGCTGCGCCAGATGATCTGAAAGATATTGCAATACCGCAAAACTAACATCCGAGCGCACATCACCTGTCAGATCAATAATCGCAGTGCGATCAGGATCAATTTCAACCCATTTATCACACACATCCACGCCCATATTATATCGCTCGGGAATGTCCCAAGCGAAGCTTTTTTGCAAAGCATGATATGAAAGCGCAGGATGCAGCATACCTATCCCGCGGTCTCATTAAACAACTCACGCCCGATCAACATACGGCGGATTTCAGAGGTGCCCGCACCAATCTCATAAAGCTTGGCATCACGTAACAAACGTCCTGTCGGGTAATCGTTGATATAACCGTTACCGCCCAGACACTGGATTGCCTCAAGTGCCACCTGCGTGGCTTTTTCGGCGGCATAAAGAATACAACCGGCACTGTCTTTACGAGAGGTCTGACCCCGATCACAGCCCTGTGCCACCGCATAAACATAGGCACGACATGCATTCATCGTGGTGTACATATCAGCGATTTTGCCCTGCATCAGCTGGAAGGTGCCGATAGGTTTACCGAATTGCTCACGTTCATGAACATAAGGCACAACCACATCCATTGCTGCCGCCATAATGCCCACCGGCCCTGCGGCCAAAGTGACCCGTTCATAGTCCAGACCCGACATCAGAACGTTTACGCCTTTGCCTTCTTCGGCCAGAATATTTTCGAACGGTACCAGACAATCTTTAAAGATCAACTCGCACGTATTCGAGCCGCGCATCCCCATTTTATCCAGTTTTGGCCCAGTGGAAAACCCATCCATATCACGTTCAACCAATAGGGCAGTCATCCCTTTAGAGCCTGCATCAGGATCGGTCTTGGCATAGACAATCAACGTGTTGGCGTCAGGTCCGTTGGTGATCCACATCTTGTTGCCGTTCAGCATAAAGCCGTCATTGCGTTTTTCCGCACGTAACTTCATCGAAACAACATCCGAGCCCGCACCCGGTTCAGACATGGCTAATGAACCAACATGTTCACCGGAGATCAATTTCGGCAGGTATTTCACCTTTTGCTCAGGCGTGCCCCAACGGTTGATCTGATTAATACAAAGGTTAGAATGCGCGCCATATGACAGGCCTACGGATGCACTGGCGCGGCTGATTTCCTCTATCGCGATACAATGCGCTAGATAGCCCATCGCCACCCCGCCGTCCTCTTCTGGAACAGTGATACCGTGCAGCCCAAGCGCGCCCATTTTTTCCCATAAGTCAGCGGGAAATTCATTTGTCTGGTCAATTTCAGCAGCGCGCGGTGCAATTTCATCCATCGCAAAGCGGCGCACGGTTTCGCGCAAAGCGTCAATATCCTCGCCCAGATTAAAATTCATTGTTGCATCAAACATCAGTCTTCCCTTCTGTATCATAGCCAACGCTGCGCAATAGAATGGCAACGTAATAATCTTCAATTTTCGCTTTCGATAACCGCCCCTTGGCGCGGTACCATGTGTTGACCCCGATCAATGATCCCAGCACAGACATTGCCGCGACATGGGCGTCTTCAACATTGAACTGGCCGGATTTCTGACCTTCGCGGATAATTTTACGCACAACCTCTTCATAGGCTTTACGTTTTTTCTCAATCCGATTATGGCCCTCGGGTTCCAGCGAGCGCAACTCCATAAACGAGATGAAAACATCATCGGCGCGGGTGATATTATAACTGATATGAAAGCGCACAAAGCTTTCCAGTATTTGCGCAGGTGTCATATCTTCAGTATCAACCGCGTCCCATGCGGCTAACAACCCGTCCATGTGATCAGACATCAAAAGCACCAGAATTTGCTGCTTCGACGGCACATGATTGTAAAGCGCACCCACATTCACACCCACCGCATCTGCGATCATACGCATGGAAACCGCCGCATAGCCATATTGCGCGATTAACGGCAAAGCCTTCTCTTGAATAGAGGCCTTGGTTCTTGATCCGACTGATCCTTTCAGGCGTGCCATACTTTCCTCAATTAAATGAACGTTCGTTCTTTTACCGGCGGAATTATATTCTGTCAAGGAAATACGCGTTACCCAATCTGTGACTTTTCAAGCGGTTCTTGGTGTCCGTCCAAAGTATTCTGCAATACTTTCTGGACCATTTGACCGATCATCAAGTCACGCTCACCTCAGATCAATTAGGCAGTAGCGCGCTGATCCGCTATAACCAGACCGTCACAGGGCAAATCACCCTTGGGGCAAAGCACCACGTCGGCGCGCAATTTCAACAACTCACGGATAGAGCTTTCATAGCCCGCACTTTCAGTGTTTTCGGTTTCAAGCCGCACTAAAAGCGTGTCGTTTTGGCCATCGTGGTTAACCTCAACACGGGCCTTATGCACTTCAGGATGCCTTTCCAGCAAAACCGCAACCTGTTCTGGGCGTACAAACATGCCTTTCACTTTCGTCGCTTGATCGGCGCGTCCCTTCCAACCAGCAATGCGCATATTGGTGCGCCCACAAGGGCTGAGCCCAGGTAAAACCGCAGACAGATCACCGGTCGCAAAACGGATCAGTGGGTAATCAGGGTTCAGGGTGGTCACAACCACTTCGCCAACCTCACCCGCAGCAACTGGCTTACCAGTACCGGGGATAACGATTTCAACAATCACACCTTCATCAATAATCAAGCCGTCCATGGCTGGAGTTTCAAAAGCGATATGGCCCAAATCAGCAGTGGCATAACATTGCAAACAAGTAATGCCGCGATCAATATAACCTTGGCGGATTTGCGGAAACAATGGCCCGCCGCTAACGGCTGCAGTACGGATTTTAGACAGATCCAAGCCCAACGTATCACCTTTTTGCAGAATGGTATTCAGATAATCAGGCGTGCCTGCATAGCACGTTACCCCCAGATCAGCGGCAGCACGGGCTTGCAATTCCGTCTGGCCCGGGCCTGCAGGAAACACCGTTGCCCCGACCGCTTCAACCGCATTTTCAAACATCATGCCCGCAGGGGTAAAATGGTAGGAAAAGGTATTTTGCACCACATCATCCGCGCCCACACCCAAAGCATGTAGGAAGCGGCCAAACCGCCACCAGTCATGGCTCTTTTGACCCATCTCATAGATCGGGCCAGGGGACTGGAAAACCTGACGTATATCTTTTGGCGCAAGGGCTGCATAACCACCCAATGGCGCGTTAGCTTTTTGGGCAGAACTCAGGTCTGATTTGCGTAAAACCGGCAAGCTTGCAAGGTCGGATAATTGGGTGATTTTACTGGCATCAATATCCGCCAAAGCTGCGGCAAAACCAATGGCATTTTTCTTTGCATTGGCAATTTGCGCAGGTAAAACCCGTGCCAGATCACATGCCCGCTGATCATCCGAGCGGGTCTCTAAGCTGTCGTAAAACCCGGTCATTAGCTCAGCCACCTTTTGCGGCGGCGATAAGAACGCACATCACGAAACGATTTACGGCCCTCATCGGACATGCCCAGATAGAACTCTTTCACGTCAGGGTTTTCACGCAGTTCGGCGGCAGGGCCATCCATCACTACGCGACCAGACTCTAGAATATAGCCGTAATGGGCAAAACGTAAAGCGACATTGGTGTTTTGTTCAGCCAACAGAAACGACACGCCTTCGCGTTCATTCAGGTCTTTCACAATACCAAAAATCTCTTCCACAAGTTGCGGTGCCAACCCCATGCTGGGCTCATCCAGCAGAACCGTTTCAGGGCTGCTCATCAAAGCGCGGCCAATGGCGCACATTTGCTGTTCACCACCCGAGGTATAACCCGCCTGTGATTTACGCCGTTCTTTCAGGCGCGGGAAATACGTGTAAACCATGTCCAAAGCATCAGCCAACTGGGCGCGGTTATATTTTTGCGTATAGGCCCCGGTCAGCAGGTTTTCTTCTATTGTCAGATGTTCAAA
Organism: uncultured Amylibacter sp.; assembly: GCA_964195605.1. Taxonomy (GTDB): domain Bacteria; phylum Pseudomonadota; class Alphaproteobacteria; order Rhodobacterales; family Rhodobacteraceae; genus Amylibacter. The sequence goes on along the minus strand of CAXMSA010000004.1, from coordinate 13,702 downwards.
ACAGTGACGGCCTTCCATCACTTGGATTACACCCTGGCGTACCAATGCCGCAGGGTTCAACTCTGCAATCGGTTGGCCGCGATATATGATCGAGCCTTTGGTGACCTCGCCGCGCTCGGAATGCAGCAGGTTCGAAATTGCTTTCAGCGTGGTGGTTTTACCAGCGCCGTTTCCGCCCAGAAGGGCCGTAATACCGCCTTTGGGAACAGACAGGCTGACACCCTTCAACACAAGGATCACATGGTTGTAGATCACTTCAATGTTGTTCACTTCCAATAGATTTTCAGTCGTCGGTGTCGCGTCTAACATGGGTTTTTTCCAGCGGTTTAAATTCGAAATAATCCCTCTGGCCCACAAAGGGCCAGAGGGCGTTTTAAGGCTTAGTTACAGCCTTCTGTAATGTTAAATTCAGCGGCAAATGCAGCACTGTCTTCTGCAATCAACGCGCCAATAACTTCCATGTCAGACGGGCCAAAATCAGTGATCAAAGACCACTTCTTCGCAGCAGCATCCCACTGTTGAACAGCACCCAGACCCGGGCCGCCGTGGTTTTCACATGAAACGCTGAAGGATGGGCCGAAGTTTGGCATGCCCAAAGCTGTCATTTTAGCCTCGTCGATAACCAAAGCTTCCATGCCGTCGCGCATCATTGCAGGCGTGATATCAGCTGTACCATGGATTTCCTGTGCAGTTTTCGCCGCTTCAACAGCCAACATCGCTGCATACATTCCACGGTTATAAAGTACTGTACCTGACTGGTCGCCTGCACCCGCAGCATTGCCTGCATCGTAAACATGTTTTTTCAGATCAGCATAAAGCGGATAATCAGAACCAACATTGTGCATGTTCAACGCTTTGTAGCCATTGGCTTTGTCGCCAGCAGGTAACACGTCATTTTCAGACCCTGACCACCAGATGCCAATGAAGTGATCCATTGGGAACTTGGTGTTTGCAGCTTCCTGAATAGCAACCTGGTTCATAACACCCCAGCCCCACATCAAAACATAGTCAGGCTTTTCACGGCGAATTTGCAGCCACTGTGATTTTTGCTCTTGGCCGGGATGATCCACAGCCAGTAACGTCAACTTATATCCATGCTTTTTAGAGAGTTCTTCCAATGTACGGATAGGCTCTTTGCCGTAAGCAGAGTTATGATAGACCAGTGCAACTGACTTGCCTTTAATATCACCGCCTTCTTGCGCCAAGATATGGTTGATCGCGATAGACGCGCCATTCCAGTAGTTGGCAGGGTAGTTAAAGATGTTGCGGAACACTTTACCGTTGGCCGCAGACGTACGCCCGTAACCCATAGAGTGTACAGGAATGCCGTCAGCTGTGGCTTTCGGGATCAACTGGTATGTAATACCTGTTGAAAGCGGCTGGTACACAAGTGCGCCCATACCTTTGGTGCTTTCGTAACATTCCACACCTTTTTCGGTGTTATAGCCAGTTTCGCAGGCCACAACTTTTGCCGCAACGCCCCCGATGCCGCCATCACGCGCGTTTATAAGTGCGAAGTAATCCGCATAGCCATCTGCAAACGGAATGCCGTTCGCCGCATATGGGCCAGTACGATAGTCCAGTGATGGGAACACAAGGTCCGCCAAAACCGGGCCTGCTGCAATTGTTGCAGCAATGGCAGCTGCTGCCAGTTTAGTTAGTTTCATGTCAGTTTCCTCCCTTAGGTTGACATATTATGATGCGCCAAATGCGACGCGGAGTATTTGGCCCTAATGTGGGAAGGGCCATAATCTTAGTTTTTCTTTTGCTAAACGCCAGAGTTGCGCTAGCCCGTGTGGTTCCACAATCAGGAATATTACGATCAGACCGCCAACAATGACAAACTGAAAATGCGATGCTAGATCAGTAGGCCAACCCATTTGGCCAACCATGATGTTTTTCAGCAAAACCGGCATCAAAATCATAAAGGCAGCACCTGCAAACGATCCGAATATAGATCCAAGCCCACCGATGATAACCATAAACAGAATCAGGAATGATTTTTCGATCCCAAAGGCTTCGCCCACTTCCGCAGCGCCTAGGTAGACGGCGAACAGTAAAGCACCGGAAATACCGATGTAGAATGAGCTAACGCCAAAGGCAGTCAGTTTGGCTTTCAATGGATCAACACCAATAATTTCAGCGGCAATATCCATGTCCCGAATAGCCATCCATTTTCGTCCGTTGGCGCCACGCGTCATATTGCGTGCGGCCCAAGCCATCACAAAGACAAAGCCAAGGCAGAACAAATAACTTGTGGCAGGATGCGCATTGGCCCCTGTCACCGCAAACCCAAACAGGCTACGTTCAGGCGCACTGATCTGGCCAGAGGCCGAGTTATTATAAAACCACGGCACTCTGTTAAACAACCAAACCAAAAAGAACTGTGCGGCAAGTGTTGCCACCGCCAGATAAAATCCTTTGATCCGCAGACTTGGCAAGCCAAACAGCATGCCCACAAGGGCGGTTATCCCCCCCGACAGCAGGATCACAAAGACTATGTTCAATTCGGGAAATGCGGTCATCAGTTTATAGGATGCATAAGCCCCCACAGCCATAAAACCACCTGACCCCAAGCTGACCTGCCCACAATACCCAATCAGAATATTCAGCCCGAGCGCGGCAATCACATAGATCAGAAATGGCAGGATAACCGCATTCGTCCAATAGTCATTCAAGATGAACGGTACAACCAGAACCGCAAATGCAATGGTCAGAAAATACCCCCAACGATCAAACGCAATGGGAAAGGTTTGTTGGTCTTTGGCATAAGTGGTTTTGAAATCACCAGCTTCACGGTAAAGCATCTTTATACCCTCTCAATGATTTTCTCGCCGAACAGACCTTGAGGTCTGAAGACAAGGAATAGTAAGGCCAGCATATAAGCAAACCAGTTTTCTGTGGCCCCGCCTAGGAAGGGTACACCGATCAGGAATTCGAACATCTTTTCACCAACACCAATGATTAACCCGCCGACAATCGCGCCGGGGATAGAGGTAAACCCACCAAGCATCAGCACTGGCAGTGCTTTCAATGCGATCAGGGATAATGAGAATTGGACGCCCGATTTTGACCCCCACATGATCCCCGCAACAAGTGCCACAAAACCTGCAATAGACCACACGATCACCCAGATGGCACGTAACGAAATACCTACGGAAAGTGCCGCTTGGTGATCGTCAGCCACCGCACGCAATGCGCGGCCTGTTTTAGTGTATTGGCTAAACAGCACCAATGACACCACCAAAAGGCCAGCACAAACCGTGGCCCACATATCCAGATTATCCAGATAAAAGCCGTAAAAATCAGGGCCGCCCAGAAAGGCAGTGTTCTCTTCCAGCCAGACGTTTCCACCTTGGGGTATGCCCACATCCAGTTTCTTGATGTCAGCCCCCCACATAAGATCTCCGAAACCTTCCATGAAATAGGCTAAACCGATAGTCGCCATGAACAGAATAATCGGTTCTTGGTTGACCAGATGTTTCAGCACGTATTTTTCCACCAGATAGGCGAATAAAATCATCACCATTAGTGTGAATATAATCGCCAGAATAGCGGGCATATGCCAACCGAAATGGTGAATATTGGTGCCGAAAACAGCGTTTATTAGATGTGAAAACGGGATTTGACCGTTTTGAAAACCCACAAGCGTCAGCGCGGCAAACAGCGCCATCACCCCTTGGGCATAGTTGAAAATACCGGACGCTTTGAAGATCAGAACAAAGCCCAAAGCCACAAGTGAATAAAGCACGCCGGCCATCATGCCGTTCAGGAATACTTCGATCCCGTAATAGAAATTAGCTGACATAGTGGCCTCCGTTAACAGGTGTGAGCATCAGATCAGTCATGTGCCACCCCCAGATATGCGTCGATGACGTCTTGGTTATTGCGCACTTCGTCAGGTGTGCCATCGCCGATTTTCTTGCCATAATCCATCACCACAACACGATCCGCGATGTCCATCACCACGCCCATGTCGTGTTCGATCAGGACTATCGTGGTACCGAACTCGTCGTTCACATCCAGAATAAACCGCGACATGTCTTCTTTTTCTTCCACATTCATCCCCGCCATCGGCTCATCCAGCAACAACAGTTTGGGTTCAGCGGCCAATGCGCGCCCCAGTTCCACCCGTTTTTGAAAGCCATAAGGCAAACGGCCCACAGGGGTTTTGCGGATCGCTTGGATTTCCAGAAAGTGGATAACTTTTTCCACAATCTCGCGGTTGGCAACTTCTTCAGCCTGTGCCCCGCCCCACCACATCGTTTGTGAAAATAGGCCCGATTTCATATGGGTCAAGCGGCCTGTCATGATATTGTCCAGCGTCGACATGCCTTTGAACAGCGCGATATTTTGAAACGTGCGGGCAATGCCTTGTTTGGCAATTTGGTGCGGCTTCATCGCATGGCGCCTTTTGCCGTGAAACCAAACTTCACCTTCCTGCGGGTGGTAAAACCCGTTGATCACGTTCAACATCGACGATTTACCAGCCCCATTGGGCCCGATAATTGCACGCACTTCACCTTCACGGATGTCAAAGGAAATATCCTTGATCGCAGTCACACCGCCAAAGCGTAAAGTGATGTTTTTCATTTCCATCACAGTTGCACCAATAGTGCGCCCGTCAGCGGTTACATAACTGTCTTGCATATTCATGCCGCCACCTTTTTACGCGCGAATGTAACCGCATCCCGAATTTCCAACGTTGCCGAGATTGATCCTTTGCGGCCATCCTCATAAGTCACTTCTGTTTCAGTGAATATGCTGGTTGTACCGTCATAAAGCGCCCCAATCAGATCGTCATATTTCTCGGCAATAATGTTGCGACGTACTTTTTGTGTACGGGTCAATTCGCCATCATCCGCGTCCAACTCTTTGTGCAAGATCAAGAACCGTGCAATCTGACAGCCCGACAACATTTCATCCTGCGCCACAGAGGCATTGACCTCTTCCACATTGGCCTGGATCATTTCGTAAACCTGCGGGTGTGCCGCCAGTTCCTGATAAGACGAATAAGCAATATTGTTACGTTCCGCCCAATTGCCTACGGCGGTAAGGTCAATGTTGATAAAGGCAACACAGGTATCTTTGCCATTACCAAACACCACAGTTTCCAGAACACTGGTGAAAAACTTCAATTTGTTTTCAACAAACTTCGGTGCAAACATCGCACCGTCTTTCAACTTGCCCACGTCCTTGGCCCGGTCAATGATCCGCAAATGCCCGCTGTCTTTTTCGATAAAGCCCGCGTCGCCTGTGGCGACCCAGCCGTCTTTGTCTTTGGTGTCCTTGGTGCTTTTCGGGTTCTTGTAGTATTTCACAAAAGCCCCCGGTGAGCGGTAGAAAACCTCGCCACTATCATCAATGCGCAGTTCAACGCCCGGTGAAGGCGTACCGACCGTATCCGCGCGCACTTCCCCATCAGGCTGTTGCGTGATGAAAACGCTGGCTTCGGTCTGGCCGTAAAGCTGCTTTAGATTGATACCTAGGGAGCGGTAAAAATCAAACAGTTCCGGCCCGATCGCTTCACCCGCCGTGTAGCCCACACGCACACGGCTCAGACCCAATGTGTTTTTCAACGGGCCGGTAATCAGCAACCCGCCAAGCCAGTATTTCATCCGATCCAGCAGGCCAACAGATTTGCCGTCCAGCAGCTTTGGCCCGATAACTTTTGCATGGTTCATGACTGTATTGAATAACCACCGTTTAAACCGTCCGGCATCTTCCATCCGAATTTGAACTGAGGTCAGCAGACCTTCAAAATAACGTGGTGGGGCAAAGAAATACGTCGGGCCGACTTCGGCCAAATCCGCTTGCATGGTTTCGGGGCTTTCGGGACAACCAACACAAAACCCGCTCCAGTAAGCTTGTCCGATTGAAAATATAAAGTCGCCAATCCAGGCCATCGGCATATAGGCCAAAACACTGTCGCCCGCGACAAGGTGATCAAACTCACAGGTGCCTTTAGAGGTCTCTATGATATTATAGTTTGACAAAACCACGCCCTTGGGCCGCCCGGTTGTACCCGATGTATAAAGCATGACGCATGTGGTATCAGGGCCTTGGGTTGCCTGTCGTTTATCCAACTCAGCTTGCAAGGTCGCTTCTTGATCGCGGCCTTTTTGTTGCAATTCACGGTAATCGAAAAGTGCCGATTTATCGTATTTGCGCATACCGCTTGGATCAAGAAAAACCACGCCCTCAAGGGTTTCCAGATCACCCATCAAGTCGGCCATTTTATCGACCTGTTCCTGATCTTCGGCGATAACAAAACGCGCCGAGCAGTGATCCAGCACATAAGCCATCTCTTCAGCCACCGCATCGCGGTAAAGCGGCACCGGCACGGCCCCAACAGATTGCGCGGCAACCATCGCCCAGTAGAAATATGGGCGGTTGCGGCCAATAATAGCGATATGATCACCGGGTTTGACCCCAAGGATCAAAAATCCCAATGCCAGCGCATGAATTTCCTCAGATGTTTGACCCCAGGTCCAGCTTTGCCAGATACCGTATTCTTTTTCACGATAGGCAGGCGTGTTCGCATATGCCTTGGCATTACGCGCAAGAAGCCTTGGCATTGTGTCCAATGCACCGACGGTTGTCGTATCAGTCATTTTTCCTCCCAACGCCATAAATGGCGCGCCCGGACAAACCGAATCCAGACTAATTTATTCAACTTAACCTGCATCAGTTGTTTTGCAGAATTATTTCTGAAATGTTACGAATTGTAACAAGCGCAGATTTTCTGGCTCTGGTCAACGCAGGTTGATGAGTGTTAGCACTGGCGCATGACAAGAACTGCACATGAAATAACCCAAATGACGCAATCAGGTTTGAACCTGATTAAGCAGGCCATATCGATTTATGATGCCGATCTTAAACTTGCAGTGTCCAATCAGCGGTTTCAAGATATGTTCAGCTTGCCCGACGAGTTGGTTGAAATAGGTAAGCCTTTTGCGGATTGCATACACCACCTTGCGTCAAAGGGTGATTATGGAAAGATAGATGACATAGACGCATTTGTCGCCGAGCGGGTCGAACAGGCCAAAGCCTTTCAGCCGCATTATATTGAACGCGACCGCGCCAACGGCACCCGCATTTCAATCGAAGGCAGCCCCTTACGCCAAGGCGGCTGGGTCACGGTTTACACCGACATCACCGACATCAAAAACCACGAAGCGATGTTGCGTGACCGCTCAAAAGACTTGTCACAACAATTGCTGTCCCGCTCAGAAGAACTGTCACAGATCAACCGTGAACTGACAGCATCAATCACAGCACTGGAAGAGGCAAAGCGTGAGCTAACCGCCTCCGAAACACGTCTAAACCAGACAAATTCAATGTTGCCCGCACATATCGCGCGCGTCGATATTGATGGCTATTACACCTATACCAATCAAAAACTGGACACGGTCATTCCCGATTGCCCAAAAGACATTATCGGCAGGCATTTCAAACAAGCCTTGGGTGATGAGGCCTATGAAGAGGTCTACCCACGCTTTCTGAATGCGCTGAAAGGTCAATCAAGTGCGTTTGAATTTACCTTGAAAGATCATGGCAAACAGGTGCGTGTGGCATTGACCCCTGACAAGGATAAGCAGGGTGATGTGGTAGGGGCTTATCTGTTGTCGATGGATATTACCGAAGAGGCCAATGCCAGGCGCGCCCTGACCCACGCCCGCAGGCGCGAACTGGCAGCGCAAATAACCAGTGGCCTTGCGCATGATTTTTCCAACCTGTTGACCATCATTCTGGGCCAGCAAAATAAACTTGAGGCAATCGATAATCTGCGCGACGACGTCAAAGAAATCGTTGTCACCACAAAGGCGGCGGCCATGCGCGGCGGTGCCTTGCTTGACGGTTTATCCCAGTTGGATGCCAAACGCAGACTGGCCCCAAGCGCACTTGATTTTTCCGATCTCATTGATGGCCTTGAACGCTTGGCCAAAGCGGCGGTTTCCGAGGGTATTTGCATCAAGATAGATAACCAGATCGGTGCTAATAAAATTATTCTAGATCAAGGGTTTACCCAAGATGCATTGCTAAACCTAGTTCTGAATGCACATGAGGCAATCAATGGTACCGGCACAGTTTCCATCACCGCACGCCGGGTTGAAAACTGGCTTGAATTTGTCGTGCATGACACTGGGTCAGGCTTTAGCAAGCAAGCTTTGCAAAATGTTTTTACGCCTTTTTTCACCACTAAAAAAGGTGCGGCAGGGCGTGGTCTTGGGCTGACCACAGTATTTGATTTTGCCAAAATCAGTGGCGGACTTGTGGATGTTAAAAACCACAAAAGCGGCGGTGCTATTGTGTCTTTACGCATCCCTTATCTGGCCGCTATTCCTGTCATCCCCGGTTTGGTTTTGCTGGTTGAAGATAATCTTGATATTCGCCGGACCATACGGGATTATTTACGTCAAATGGGCCATTCCGTGCTTGAAGCGGATAGCGCCGAAGAAGCCCTGAAACTCAGTAAAATATCCGACCTGACCCATATCGTAACAGACCTGATGTTAAAGGGTGAAATGACAGGTTATGACCTAGCAAAATCCCTGCGCAAAGGCGGTATAATCATTCCGATCTTCGTTGTGACAGGCTTGCTAGGCAGTGACAAGCTGCGGCAAAATGCAGCCAAATCATTTCCGGTTTTACACAAGCCCTTCAGCCATACTGAGCTTGCCACCCTATTCCATGAAAGCGATCGTGCATGACCACGCCCACCCAACTTGTCACCATTCTCGACGACTCGCCAGAAATCCGCACTATGTTGTCCAGTGCGCTTGAAGATGCGGGTTTTCAGACAAAATGTTTTGGCCGCGCGACCGAGTTTGAACATGCCATCAAGACTATGTCACCGGGTGTCTGCATCGTCGATCTGGGCTTACCAGACAAAGACGGGTTGTCACTGGTTAATAAATTGGCACTTGAAAGCGGGGCTGCGATCATCATCATTTCCGGCCGCTCACAAGTGCAAGACAAGGTAGTCGGGCTGGAATTGGGGGCAGATGATTACATCACCAAACCGTTTGAAGCTGCCGAAGTCATCGCCCGCGTGCGCGCCTTGTTACGCCGCAACAAAGCCGATGCAAATAAACCAACAGAACAGATTATGCGGTTTTCAGGTTGGGTTGCCGACTTTGATCAACATATTTTAACCTCACCCGCAGGTGAAGTGCAAAGCCTGTCATTTGCTGAAGCACAAGTGTTGCACCTGTTCCTGTCAGCCCCCAACCGCCTAATATCACGTGATCATATGCTGGAAAAATTGGGGGGTACCGCCAGCGATAATTTTGAGCGTGCGGTGGATGTGCGAGTGTCGCGCTTGCGCACCAAACTTCAGGATGACCCACAAAATCCGAAGATCATCAAGACCATATATGGTGCGGGATATATCTTCATTGGTGACATGGCCTAAACATCTTTCCAAGGCAATAACCGGCCCAAAAGCCCTGCCAAAAACGCGGTACTTAACCCGATATTCAGCAAGCCCGTCACCGAGGCCATAGCCCCGTAGACCCGGAAATCAGTATCAAGAATAATATCGCCATAGCCCAGTGTGGTATATGTGGTCAGCGAAAAATAAACCGCATCGCCAATATGCGGAATGGCCGCAGAAATCACAAACGAAAATGCCAGTATCCAGACCTGAATGGAATGTGAGATAATCACAAAACCAAATGCTTTACTTAACAAAACACCCAAACGGATTTTCGCGGAATACTGCGTCAGTTTAGGGCCCAATATCCGCAACAATGACACTGACCAGACGATAATCGCGATGTGGATCACTGAACAAATGCCCAGAATAATGCTGCCCCAAAAGATCTGCACTGCAATTGTCACTTCAAATTCCTATATCGACGGCACAGGTGCATTTTTTGCAACCCTGAACATATTAATTCTTTCACGATCTTCCTGCGGCGTACAACCAAATTCTTCTTTATAATAATTTACCAAAGGAGTGGCCGTTGCATAACCCACAGCAAGGGCTATCTCTGACATGTTATCCCCTGAATAAAGCACCAATTGACGTGCCGCTTTCATCCGTTTGCTACGGTAAAAGCTGATCGGGGTTTGCCCTGTCGTTTGTTTGAATTTTCGCTCCATTTGGCGTGGTGACAGGCCCACAATGCTTGCCACCTCGGTCATGCTGATAGGGTCATCAAAACTTTCCGAAAACAGTTCCACAGCCTTTTGAATAGGCTGGGGCAACATATCATCCGTGCTACTGGAATTTGCTGTGGGAATGCGTTGTGGCACACCTGCACCACGGACTAACGGGTGTTGAAACCAGCAAGCAACTTCGGTCATAATTTCAGCACCAAGTTCTTGTTCAATCAGCTTTAACATAGCATCAAATCCGGCCGCAGCACCAGCAACAGTTATACGGTTTCTTTCCATAAAAATCACATCAGAAACAGTATCAATCGTAGGAAATTCTACTTCAAAAGCAGCATGATAGCACCAATGCACACTACAGGTGCAGCCATTTAGCAAACCACTGCGCGCAAGCGGAAACACCCCGCCACTGATCCCGCCAATACACATGCCATGCTGAACCAGGCGGCGCAAAACACCGTAGGAACTTTTCGGATTGGAAAATTTAGACTGCGGGGCACTCATCAAAAACAGATAGTCCAACCCCTCAACATCCGCCAAGGCAATGTCGGGATCAAACCCAACCTTGGCACTTGAACTGACGCGCGCATTAGTTTCACCTATTAATTGCCAGGAAAACGCGGTGCGTCCCAAAATTTCATTTGCCGCACGCAATGGCTCAATCATCGACGTCAGGCACGCCATAGGGAAACCATGGAAAATCAAAAAACCCAGGTGTTTTACTTTCGTGTTCTTCACTTGACCTCCAATGTGGAAAAACGTCTGCCGTGGCCAGCATGATAAATGTTTTACACAATAAGACCCTACAGAAACAATCCGTCAAGCAGCAAAAAATCAAAGGCCCGCCAACTTATTTTAAGAACCACGGCCTTTATCATTTAAACTGGAACGACTACTATTAAGTGATTATGGAATATCCGACACCTTGAAGATAGGCCCATTATTGTGAACCTTAACCAAAACCCCCACCGCATACGCGAAGAACGCGAAAAAGTTCTTGAGATCGCTATAGGGCGTGAGGTGCGCGCGCACCGTTTGCAAAAATCCATGACTGTGGCAAATCTGGCAAATCGCACGGGCCTGTCTATTGGCATGTTGTCAAAAATAGAAAACGGCAACACGTCGGCTTCACTGACGACATTGCAATGCCTTGCACAAGCATTAAGCCTGCCGATCACCTCACTCTTTCGTGGTTTTGAAGAAAGTCGCCTAGCCGTTCACACCAAAGCCGATGAGGGGGTGGAACTGGAACGTGAGGGAACCCGGGCAGGTCATCAGTATAATTTGTTGGGCCATATCGGGGCGAATACCAGCGGGGTTACAGTAGAGCCTTACCTGATTACTCTGACAACAGAGGCAGATGTATTCCCTACCTTCCAACACAGCGGTGTTGAAACAATATATATGCTAGAAGGTGAGATTGATTACCGGCATGGCAACGCGGTTTACCCCTTAAAACTCGGGGACACATTGTTTTTTGATGCCGATGCCCAGCATGGTCCGGAAAATCTGATCAGCCTGCCAGCCAAATATCTGTCGATCATTTCTTATACGCAAAGGGCGTGATCTACTCAAAATATAAATCCAACCAAATACCGTCTGATGTGGGCTTGCCATCATCAAACTGCGGCAAATAATCCAGGATCATCGGGCGGTTATTGATAAAGCCTTTACATGTCGCCAATTCAATTCACAGATACTGTTGTGCACCCACGGTTTCAGGCGTCATCGTGGTTTTCTGGATACCCCGTTTATGATAATTTTCAGATTGGAGATTCTGGCGCATTTTACTTTCCTATTATGAAAATTTATTTCTTTGTGGTTGGGCGCACTTCAAATCAGTGTTAACTTAAAATCGGGATAATAATGAAGGAGTAGCTGTGATGTGTGACATCGTAGGACTGTTCTTAAAAGACAAGAAACTAGAGCCAGAATTAGGCAACATGCTTACAGATATATTGATCACCATAACCAATCGTGGCCCTGATAGTGCTGGCATCGCCATTTACGGCAATTATGCGGATGGCAACAACAAACTGACGATTCAATCAGACAATCCCGCAAAGGTTTTCAAAAGCCTGAAGAAAGCCATTAAAAAAAACCACAGGCATCAAAGTCTCTGTGACGAAAAAAGACACACACGCCATTTTGGAAATGCCGACTGATGATGTAGTCAAAGTGCGGACTGCCCTTAAAACAATCCGCCCCGATGTTCGCGTGATGAGTGCTGGTGACACAATCGAAATCTATAAAGAAACTGGATTGCCCAAAGATGTGGCGGAACGGTTTGGCATTCGCGCTATGTCGGGCACCCACGGGATCGGCCACACCCGCATGGCGACCGAGACTGCGATCACCACTTTAGGTGCGCATCCGTTTTCAACAGGTGCTGATCAGTGCCTTGTTCACAACGGCTCTTTGTCCAATCACAACAGTCTGCGCCGCAAATTACGCAGTGACGGGGTGAATATTGAAACTGAAAATCACACTGAAGTGGGGGCCGCATATCTGACATGGAAAATGCAGCACGGCAGCACATTGGGTGAAGCATTGGAAAGCAGTCTTGATGATCTTGACGGTTTCTTTACCTTCGTCGTCGGCACCAATGACGGTTTCGGCGTGGTATGTGATCCCATCGCCTGCAAACCTGCTGTGATGGCTGAAACCGATCAATATGTGGCATTCGGCTCTGAATATCGCGCACTGGTGAACCTGCCGGCATAGAAGACGCCCATGTGTGGGAACCGGAGCCTGCAACCGTTTATTTTTGGGACCATTAATCATGCAAAGTTTTGATTTAGAGGCCGAGGGCCTGCGCAAGCTGAATTCCAGCCTACATGCGCAAAGCAACGATACCAATCAAACTGCATGGGAAATCATCAATCCCAGAGGCAGCCATGCGATTGCCGTGGGTTTAGATGCCCCGATTGAAGTAACTGTTCTTGGTCCCACAGGTTATTACTGTGGCGGCATGAACAAGCAGGCAACCGTGCATGTCAAAGGCTCGGCAGGCCCCGGTGTTGCCGAAAATATGATGTCAGGCAAAGTCGTTATTGACGGCGACGCTAGTCAATACGCAGGGGCAACAACCCACGGCGGATTGCTGGTAATCAAAGGCAATGCCTCATCGCGTTGTGGAATTTCAATGAAAGGCGTCGATATTGTCGTGCATGGCAACATAGGTCACATATCGGCGTTTATGGCACAATCGGGTAATCTGGTTGTGCTGGGTGATGCCGGTGATGCCTTGGGCGACAGTCTATATGAGGCTAACTTGTTTGTGCGTGGCACAGTCAAAAGCCTAGGTGCGGATTGTATCAAAAAAGACATGCGCCCCGAACATCTGGAAATTTTGACCCGCCTTTTGGCCGAAGCCGAAGCAGATGCCAAACCCGAAGCGTTCACCCGCTACGGCTCTGCCCGCAAGCTTTACAATTCCGACGTCGACAATGCGTCAGCGTATTAGGGGATAGAAATGACAGATAAACCAGACAATGCCATTCCGCGCACAGTACCGATCCAATCGGCAACGTTTTCCAACCCGGTAAACACAGAAATCCGCCGTGCCGCTGCAACCGGC
>CAXMSA010000003.1:0-66785 GCA_964195605.1 uncultured Amylibacter sp. | reverse complement strand
ATCTTCGGCTAACCCAAGTCAGGAATACTGGTTTCAATCTTTTGGCGAAGATATACTGACAACACGCGAACGCAGCGTGGTTAAGATGATCCTGACCGGATATTCCAGCAATGCAATAGCGTTAAGATTGGAGATTTCTTTGCCGACGGTAAAGTCACACCGCAGAAATATTTATGCTAAATTACAGATATCGTCACAGGCTGAATTATTTAGCCTATTCGTGCAAAAAATGATGAAAACGCATAAAAACAGTCTCATAGGATGATATGACCTGATCTGAATTCGAAGAATACTAAACGCATCTGCTACAGAGCCGTGATGTCTCATGGTTCATAAATAATAAGGTGCTTGAATTGCTATTTCCCGTTACTGAAATCCGCTCACTATTCCCAGCTCTCAATCAATCTGACAATGGTCAGGCGCGGGTCTATCTTGATAATCCTGCGGGCACGCAAGTGCCTGCCTCTGTGGCAAAGGCCGTTTCCGATTATATGCTGACCAATGCCAGCAACATGGGCGGGCATTTCACCACAAGCCTGAACACGGATGCGCTGGTTCTCAAGGCGCATGAAGATGCAGCCCTGTTTCTGGGGGCTAAATCTGCCGCTGAAGTTATCATCGGTCAAAGCATGACGTCGCTGACCTTTCATCTGTCGCGCAGCATTTGCCGTGATTTTCAACCAGGTGATGAGATAGTTATCTCACGGGTTGAACATGAAGGTAATGTTGGCCCTTGGCTGGAAATTGCCAAAGATATGGGCCTTAATATCCGCTGGGTTGAATTTGACCGCGATAGCTGGCTGATAGAACCTGATGCTTTGGCGGCTGTCCTGACCGATAAAACCCGCCTTGTGTGCCTGAATTTTGCCAGTAACATGACGGGGTCGATCAATGATATCCCCGCATTGACCCGCATTGCGCAGGGCGCGGGGGCAATGGTTTTTGTCGATGCGGTGCAACTGGCCCCACACCATCTGGTCGATGTGCAAGCTCTTGGGTGTGATTTTCTGGCGTGTTCGTCTTACAAGTTTTTTGGCCCGCATCTGGGTCTGCTTTGGGGCAAGGAAGAGATTCTTGCCGGGCTACACCCCTATAAAGGTCGTTGTGTATCAGATGCTTTGCCTGATCGTTTTGAAACGGGCACACCACAGTTTGAGTTATTGGCAGGATTGTCGGCGACGGTTGATTACTTTGAAAATATGGGGCGCCGTGGCTTATCTTCTGAAAACCGCCGTGATCTGATTTCTGCAGCTTATAAGATGTCGCGCGATTATGAAGAACCTCTGACCAACACGTTAATTGACGGGTTAAGCCAAATCCGTGGTATATCGATATTCGGGATCACCAACCCGAACCGTGTGCATCAACGGGTGCCGACAATTTCAATACGCCACACCCATAGTGCGCCGTCGGATATTGCTAAATCATTGGCGGATGCGGGCATCTATGTCTGGCACGGTCACAACTACGCGTATGAGCCAACCCGTTTTCTGAATATCCCGGAAGATGAGGGCGTCGTGCGCATCGGATTGGCGCATTACAACACCAAAGCCGAGGTCGCCCGTGTGGTGCAGGCCATAGATGCTGCAACTATGAATAATAACTAAGAAGACAACAAAAACCAACAAAGGAGGATACTATGAAATTTTTATCATTAAAATCACTGGCTGTGGGGGCTGTTGCATTGCTTGCAGCGGGATCTGTTTCAGCCGAAACATTGCGCGTGGGTATGGAATGTACTTATGCACCTTTCAACTACCGCACTGCCGACGGTGATTTGGCAGGTTACGATGTTGATGTGGCCAAAGGGGTGGCTGAAATTATCGGGGCTGATCTGGAATTTGTCTGCCAGCAATGGGATGGTATGATCCCGGCTCTATTGGCTAATAAATTCGATCTGATCGTGGCCTCTATGTCGATCACGGATACACGTAAGGAGAAAATCGACTTTTCCGCCCCGTACCGCGATTCTGTTGGTCGTCTTATCGGCAAGGCAGATGCTAATCTGAATCTGTTTGATGATAGTGGCGCACCCATTGCCGAAAATTTCAACGGCTTGCGGGTTGGTCTAGAACGTGCCTCAACTTATGAAAACTGGTTCAATGCCAAACTACCAGGTGCCGAGATTGTGCTATATGACGGATCAGAACCACTGTATCTTGACTTGCAAAACGGTCGTGTCGACATGATCATGACCAACCCGATGAAAGCGCAGTTGCGGTTTTTAAGTAAAGAAGCGGGTAATAAGTTCGGTTTTGTCAGCCCAGCCATCAGCGAAGTTGAATATTTCGGTATTGGTGTCGGCATTGGTCTGCGTCAAGGTCAAGACGAATTACGGGAACGCTTAAGTGCTGCGATCCGTGATTTGATCAACAACGGCTCTTTGAAAGAATATGCCTTGAAAATCTTCCCGTTCCAAATTCACAATGATGAATGGGGTAAAAGTTAATATCTAATTAACCTTATGTGGCGGTGCAGTTCATTTGCACCGCCACGAATTCAAAGATATTGGGGGAACAATAATGGACGCAGTAACCGGATGGTGGGATGATTATTTCTGGGGATCGATGATCGTCCTTCAGGTGTTTTTCTTCTCCCTTTTATTGATGGTTCTGTTTGGCCTGATCGGGGCCGCTGCCAAACTGTCGGATAACCGCCTTGCGCAAAAAATTTCCGGTGCCTACACGGTGATCTTCCGTGGCACCCCTGAAATTCTGGTGATTTTGCTGCTCTATTTTGGGTCTGCTATCACGCTGACGACCATTGCCCAAGTGTTTGACCCAGACATAAAGTTCGTCGATGTCCCACCCGAGTGGGCAGGGACTATCGCCATCGCCTTGATCGTTGGATCTTACGCCACCGAAACTTTTCGCGGCGCATTTCTTGGGGTCAAACCCGGAAGCATTGAAGCCGCCCGTGCGCTAGGCATGTCAAATCTGCAAACCTTCATCTATATCCGTATCCCTGAAATGTGGCGTCTTGCATTGCCTGCTTTTGGCAATCACATGTTGTCACTGATCAAGGACACCGCCCTGATCTCAATCATCGGGCTTAATGAGACATTCTTTGTCGCCAAACAGGCGATCGGTACCACGGGCGAGCCGTTTACCATGTATATCGTGGTCGGTTGTATCTATCTGGCATTTTCCACCATCATCACCCTAAGTGTTATGGGAATGGAAAAGTTCGGCGCCCGCACAGTGGAGGGCGCACGATGAGTTTTGATCTGTCCCTCATTACCGAAAGCATTCCCAAAATGTTGTCGGGTATCGGTATTACATTTCAATTGATGTTCCTGTCTGCGGTTTTGGGCCTGATATTGGCCGTGGTCCTGCTGTTGATGCGGATAAGTGGCAAATGGTATCTGTCGTGGCCCGCGCAAGTGCATATCTATATTTTTCGCGGCACACCCATATTGGTGCAAATCTTCATCATTTATTACGGGTTGCCACAGTTCGAATTTATCCGCGACAGCGTGTTCTGGCCGATCCTGCGCGAACCCTTTGGCTGCGCGGTTCTGGCCCTGACCTTGAACACGGGCGCATATGTATCTGAAATCCTGCGCGGTGGCGTGTTGGGTGTGGATCGCGGTATTTTGGAGGCGGGATCAGCATTGGGATTATCAGCACGGCAGAAACTCATTTATCTGACTACTCCGATTGCCGCGCGGTTAGCATTGCCTGCCTACAGCAATGATTTCATCAGCTTGATGAAAGCCACATCCCTGGCCAGCACCATAACACTGCTGGATATGACAGGCATTGCCCGCACAATCGTCGCCCAAACCTTTGCGCCATATGAGGTTTTTATCTCGCTGGCCATTATCTACATGATCCTGACATGGATCATCCAAAAAACATTCGGCAGGATTGAAAAATATCTTAGCCGCTATGTAAACCCGTGAGGTCTGACATGACAAACCCACCATCTGACGCTTTGATCCAAATGATAAACGTGGATAAGTTTTTCGGTAAATTCCAAGCACTGACTAAGATTAATCTGGAAGTGAAACGCGGTGAAAAAATCGTAATTTGCGGCCCCTCTGGCTCTGGTAAATCAACGCTGATCCGCTGCATTAACCGCCTTGAAGAACATAATGCGGGCCAGATCATCATTGATGGTAATGAGCTGACAGATCAAGTTAAAAACATTGATGCGGTGCGGCGCGAAGTTGGCATGGTATTTCAAAGCTTCAACCTGTTTCCGCATATGACCATTGTCAAAAACCTGATGCTGGCCCAGCGTTTGGTGCGTAAAATCCCAAAGGCCGAAGCGCACAAAACCGCGATGCATTTTCTGGAACGGGTAAAAATCCCCGATCAGGCGGATAAATATCCGGTGCAGCTTTCAGGCGGCCAGCAACAACGTGTGGCGATTGCGCGCGCACTTTGCATGAAACCGGAAATTATCCTGTTTGATGAACCAACCTCGGCGCTTGATCCTGAAATGATCAATGAGGTGTTAGAGGTGATGACCGATCTGGCAAAAGAAGGCATGACAATGATCTGCGTCACCCACGAAATGGGCTTTGCCCGATCGGTGGCTGATCGCGTGATATTCATGGATGCGGGCGAGATTGTTGAAGAAGCTGATCCTGAAGCGTTTTTCAATAACCCGAAAAGCGCGCGCACAAAAGCCTTCCTCAGCCAGATACTGACCCACTAAAGGACGACAATTATGACAATCGAATACCCGCCACATCAGGCATTTCTGGCTTTTGCGCAAAAGCTTGCAGATACCAGCCGCGAAATGCTTTTGGCAGCCGCCATGCAGATACCCGAAGTGCAACTGAAAGCGGATGCATCCTTTGTGACCAGCACCGATAAAGCGGTTGAGGCGAAGATGCGCGAAATGATTGCGGATGCGTTTCCCGATCACGGTATTCTGGGCGAAGAGTTTGAAAGCACCAACGTGGGTGCCGAATTTGTCTGGGTGCTTGACCCGATTGACGGCACCGCACCGTTTATTGCGGGCATTCCGGTTTACGGCACGTTGATCGGCCTTGCATGGAACGGCAAACCCTTCATCGGGGTGATGGATCATCCTGCTACGGCAGATCGTTGGACAGGGGTGGCGCACCTGTTTGCCAAACGTAACGGACACCCTGTGACAGTTAAATCCTGCGCAAGTCTGGATCAGGCCTTTGTGACCTGTAGCAACCCCGATTTCATGACCGACAGTGAACTTTCCCGTTTCACAACTCTGCGTAAACAGGTGCCTTATGTGCAATATGGCGGCTCATGTTTTGCCTATGGCACATTGGCCTCTGGCCGCACTGATCTGGCGATTGATAGCGGGCTGGAACCGTTTGATGTCTATGCCAGTGCGGCCGTTATCCAAGGGGCGGGCGGCTATATGACGGACTGGGATGGTGCGGATATCACGCTTGATTGGGCCGGTAAAGTTATTGCCGCAGGGGATAAAACCTGCTTGCAAGCGGCGGTAAATATTCTGAAAACTGTTTAGGGTTAAAATGTTGGCGGTGTGCAGGCACTGACAATCACACATTTTTTAGGCCCAACCGCACGAAACCGGTGCGGTGTAAGGCTGTTGAACAAATATGCGTCCCCCGGCCCAAGAATTTTACGATCAGTTCCGACAGTAATTTCGATCCTTCCGGACACGATGATGCCGCCTTCTTCACCTTCATGTTCATACATAACCCGCCCCGTGTCGGCATTAACCTCATAGGTTTCATGCAAGATTTGCAAGCTGTGACCAAATAGGTTCTTGCCGACCTGCCTGAGCGACAATGAACCTTTACCTATTTCCTTTAATTCTTCGGCCATAAAAAATACCGACTTATCTGTTTCAGGCTCAAATGCGAAAAATTCAGACATGCCAATGGGCAGCCCGTCTAAAATCCGCTTCAGGGCGCCAACAGAAGGGTTAGTTTTCCCGGCCTCGATCAGGGACAGGGTGGAATTGGCAACGCCGACCCGCTTTGCAAGCGTGCGTTGGGAAATTCCCAATTTTTCGCGCAAATACCGCAACCGATAGCCTACTTCGGGATCGATATTTGCATCTACAGTGTTTCGTATGTTCATTATTTAAAACAATCGTGTTCTGGGTTGTTTGATTTCAATAGGTTACATATAGCAAGAAAAAGACTTTTACATTATTTAAAATATTTTTATTAAGTAAACTAGGACAGAACCATACCCATCTTATTAATTCTCAAAAGGAAACGTTATGCGGAACGCACAGATTGAAAAACGTCGGAAGAATGCCATTGCCTCTGGTGTAGGTGTGATGACGCAGGTTTATGTGGACCGCGCCAAAAACGCCGAGGTTTGGGACGTTGAAGGCCAACGTTATATTGATTTTGCAGCCGGTATTGCGGTTGTAAATACTGGCCATTGCCACCCCAAAATCATGGCAGCGGTAGAAAAACAGCTTAGAAATTTCACCCATACCTGCCATCAGGTGCTGCCCTATGAAAACTATGTTCGCTTGGCTGAACGTCTGAACGCTATTGTGCCGGGGGATTTTGAAAAGCGCACAGTGTTTGTCACAACAGGGGCTGAAGCTGTGGAAAATGCCGTGAAAATCGCACGTGCATCAACGGGTCGCCAAGCGGTGATTGCATTTGGTGGCGGGTTTCACGGGCGCACATTTATGGGGATGAGCCTGACAGGTAAGGTGCAACCCTATAAAGCAGGGTTTGGCACAATGATGCCCGATGTATTCCATGTACCGTTCCCGGTTGATCTACATGGTACATCCGTAGGCGCTTCCATGGCGGCCATTCAACAACTGTTCAAGGCGGATCTTGATCCTGCACGCGTAGCTGCGATCATCATTGAACCAGTACAGGGTGAGGGTGGCTTTTACCCGGCACCTGCTGCATTAATGCGCGACCTGCGTGCGCTTTGTGATGAGCATGGCATCGTGATGATTGCGGATGAGGTGCAAACCGGTTTTGCACGTACCGGTAAAATGTTTATGATGGATCACTACGATGTATCTGCCGACATCACCACCATGGCCAAAGGCCTGGCAGGTGGTTTGCCGTTGGCCGCTGTCACCGGCAAAGCCGAGATTATGGAAGCTGCTGCCCCCGGTGGATTGGGCGGTACTTATGGCGGTAACCCTCTGGGTATTTCTGCGGCCAACGCGGTTCTTGATGTCATCGAAGAAGAAAAGTTGTGTGATCGTGCCAACGAGCTAGGCTCTAGATTACGCCAGCGTCTGGAAGCTATCCGTGCAGAGGTGCCGCAAATCGTTGATATCCGTGGCCCCGGTTTCATGGTTGCTGTCGAGTTTAATACCGCCGATGGTAAAGCACCGGATGCTGGGTTTACCGGGCGTGTTAAAGACGAAGCATTGAAGCGGAACCTGATTTTGCTGACCTGTGGTGTATACGGGAATGTTGTACGCTTTCTGGCCCCGATCACCATTGAAGATAAGGTGTTCGCAGAAGCGATGGACATTATAGAGGCGTCAATTTTGGCAGTAAAAGACGCAGCATAATAACTGTCTTATAGGCGGCAAGTGGCGTGACCCTAAAAGGTTCCGCCACAGACCTGTCGATGAATTGTTAATGATACCATCTTTGGGAATGTTAAAGCAGGCGATCTATGTCGCCTGCAATTTGGCTTAGCGATTAACTTTTCCCTACTCCCATATGCCAAACCAAATGATCACAAGTGGAATAAGTGCAATTGGGGGAACCGGGCGCATGAATTCTACAATTGGATCAAACCTTACCCTCCCATCAGGTCGAATGCCTCCCCGGGGAAATATTTTTCAAGCCGTATATCCGCAGTTCTAGCGTGACCTTCCATTCCTTCCATGCGTGATATACGCGCCGTTGCTTCAGCAATAGAACGCGTGCCAGCCTGTGTTGCCCGTTGCCAAGTGACGGTTTTCATGAATTTGTGAACCGATAATCCACCCGTATAGCGCGCCGCACCGGATGTCGGTAAAACATGGTTGGTTCCGGTTGCCTTGTCGCCAAAAGCAACAGTGGTCTCTTCTCCCAGAAACAATGAGCCATAGGCAGATAAGCGGTTTAACCACCAGTCAAGGTCGCTTGCCTGAACGTGCAAATGCTCTGGTGCGTAATCGTCGGCAACCTTGGCCATTTCTTCACGGGAGGAACATAAAATAACTTCGGCATAATCAGACCATGCCGCCCTGGCATTTTTTGCATTGGTTTCAGGCAATGTTTCAATCAACTTTGGAACGAGAGCCATCACTTTACAAGCCAAGTCATGATTGTTCGTGACCAGCCAAACCGGTGAATTATAACCATGTTCGGCCTGACCTACTAAATCCCAGGCTACGATATTAGGGTCTGCGAATTCATCTGCAATCACCAAAGAGTCTGTTGGTCCTGCAAGCATGTCGATACCGACATTGCCAAACAATATGCGTTTTACTTCGGCGACATACTGATTTCCGGGCCCTGCGAGCATATCTACCTTGGGAAGCCCAAATAATCCGAAAGCCATAGCAGCAACTGCTTGCACGCCACCCAAATTCAAGATGGAATCCGCTCCGCACAAGTTCATCGTGTACAAAATTTCAGCCGGAATACCGGTTTTAGGATTTGTAGGTGAGCATGCGGTAATATGGGATACACCAGCAACCTTGGCTGTTGTTATCGTCATAATTGCGGATGCAATATGGCTATAGCGCCCGCCGGGAATATAGCAGCCCACAGCAGATATAGGTATTTGTTTTTGCCCTGCGGTCATCCCGGGAAGAACTTCAATCTGACATTCTGCAATTGTTGTTTTTTGCGCCTCGGCAAACCGGCGGATGTTATCACGGGCAAAGGAAATATCATCTTTTGATTTCTGTGACACGCTGCTAATCGCCTTTTGCATTGCCGCCTCAGATACGACGATCTCACCGTCCCATTGATCCAACTCAAGCGCGAATTTCCGGGCAGCCGCATCGCCGTCAATTTCAATCTCGCGAAGCATTTTTTGCACAATCTCTATAACATCAATCTGTTTAACCTGTGCAGTTGTCTGTGCTTTTTTTAGGTATTGTATCGTCATTTGTTGATTTGCCCAAGGTACCTTGCGTCCTAACCATATAGGTTGTGCAAGCAGTGTTTCGGATAGGTAATTTAATTAAGTGGGAACTCAATATTGGATTCATATTCGCGTAAAACTGTGCTTTTTGAACTGTAAATGGAAATCAAAGCACCCCGCAATGTCATATCAAGTGTTTTGGTTTATTTAACATTGCGATCCTGAAATAATGAAAGTTACTTTAGTAGCTATTGCTAACCATAGTCGTCCATATATGCTTATATTAGAAAGAGGGTGATGATTTGGAGCGGACACGTTTAAGTCTTAAATGGTTGGAGGTTTTCCAGCAAACTGCGCGGTCGGGATCTGTACAATCGGCCGCCGTGGAAACTGGGCTGTCTGTAAGTACAGTGTCACATCACTTACAGCGCCTTGAAAAACAACTAGGCGTCAGCCTGATGGATCACAGTCAAAGGCCAATGGTTTTAACCCCCGCCGGAGGTGTGTTTTTACGCCATATAGACGAAGCTTTGCGTCTGATCCGTAAAGCTGAAATTGAAGTGGCATCGGGTAGTATGTTTGAAGCGCGCAGCTTGCGTTTAGGGCTTTTGGAAGATTTTGACAGTGATATAGCACCAGAACTTACGCGCTTTCTGGCTGCTGGAATGAAGAATTGTGAATTTAAAATTCTTACCCGCCCAAGCCATGAAATTCTGCATATGGTGCGTAATCGGGGTATCGACATAGGCTTGGCGACCAAGCCTTTGGATGATGTATCTGATCTGGTTGAATATCCCATTCTGCGCGACCCGTTTTTGTTGGCTGTACCCGCTGGCCACAGCTTGTTAGCAGAGGAATATTTGGCAGGAACAAGCAGCGTGCCATTTTTGCGATATAGTCAAAACCAGATAATGGGCCGCCAGATTGAAACCCAACTTAAACGGTTGCGGATTTCCTTGCCCAATCGGTTTGAAATTGAAAGCAACCAATCGATCATGGAAATGGTAGCTGAAGGCGTTGGGTGGACAATCACAACTCCGACTAGCTATTTCAGGGCTAAACGGTTTCATAAGCAGATTGCATTGCATCGGTTTCCGGGGAAAAGTTTTGCACGTTATTTATCCGTTTTCACAACCGATGAGTATGCGCAAAATATAGCAAAAATGATTGCCAGCACCCTTAGCCGGTTGATCCGTCTGCGTCTGGTTGAACCGACACTGGAACTGAACCCTTGGCTTGCAGATACTTTTTTTGTGTTGCCAGAGAAAAATATCAGTCCAAAATCTTAAACGCATTGCGAATGGCCGCGTCTTGTTCTTTGCCGAGATAGTCGGGATGATGCGTAGTAAGAATGCTTTTGGCTTTCGCGCGTGCAACAGTCCAAGTATCCTCGGCGCCTTTATCTTCCCAGGTTTTTGGGTCATCGCGGTTGGCCAACGCCGGGTAAAAATAATCCCGCTCCATTGCAGCCAGCGTATGCGCACCCCCCAGAAAATGCCCTTCCCCCATAACCGCTTCACAGATAGCGTCAAAACCAAGATTTTCTTCGCTAACTTCAATGCCGCGCAATGCCCGGTACGCATTGGAATGCATTTCATCATCCAGAATAAAAGCCTCAAAGCTGACGCCTAAAAGCGATGCAGTCATGCCCGAACTTTCGTAGATTAGATTACCGCCGGCAAGTGCCGCGGTGATAGAGGTCATTGCTTTTTCAACCCCGTATTGTGCATCTATTGCTTTCGCGTCTGTCATCGACGCTGCCACGCCAGAGGGCAAACCAAGCCAGTTTGACAGTTGCGCCGAAGCGGCATTCAACACCGCCGTTTCCCCACCACCGCCAACAAAGGCACCACTGCGCAAATCAATAACCAGCGGCCAATTAGAAAAAATCATAGGGTAACCGGGCTTGATTGCATGCACCATCACCAGACTAGCCAATGTCTCGGCAAGTGATTGCGCCAGAAATCCAGCCAGAGTTGCGGGTGCCGTGGCACCAGCCTGTGCGGCTGTAATGCAAGAAATCGGAATGTTATGTTCAATGCATTCAAACACCACATCAACAGCATCTTCACCGTAACGCATTGGTGAAATAACCGGGCTGATGTGGGCTTTCATAAAAGGCCGCTTTGAAAATGCACCTTGGCCACCTGCTGCAATATCAAGCATTTGGACAATAGGGGCGACTGTATCTGCCGTAGTAAAAGATGTGGCGGTTGGTTTTGTGGTGTTTTTAACCAATGCATATGCGGTATTCAGATCAAGTAGAAAATTGTCAGGCACATCTGTGGCAACACAACAACGGGTGAACCAACTGACATTGGCTAGCGTATCTTGAAGACGGGTGAAATCATGCAGGTCGCGTAAGGTTGAAGGGCGATAAAGCCCGCTATTAATATCAAGTGTCTGAACCGCCGCACCACCGGTGCCGAAATAAACCCGATTGCCGCCAACCTCAATAGAGCGGGATGGATCCCGACCATGTAAAACAAATGTTTTTGCGGCCTTGTTAATAGCCTCTTCGACCAGCCCGCGGGGGAACAGAATGCGACCTGCACCATTGTCAATTGCGCCTGCGCCAATCAACTTTTCGGCAAGCCTTTGCGGCACCTCACCCATACCAAGCTCGGAAAGCAAGCGCAGTGCAGTGTTATAAATACTTTGCAAATCTGCTTCAGTCAGGGGTTTGTACTGACCGCCAATTTGACCGGGTGGGCAAGGGTCAGCGTTGGAACCAGAAGAACGTTTAGCAATGCGCGCGCGGCGCCCCGCGCGTTTGGGCTTGTCAGTTTGCTGTTTCATCTTCGTGCCCTTGTTCCAATTATAACCACTTTTGCAGCAGAGACCCAACACGCCTGTCTTCACAAGCTGGAATTTACTTTACTGAGTAATTCGAATAGTAAATCCTATTTATTAGGAATATTGGGCATCCCTGTTGACCCTAGGTCTGGAAATGGCTGCTTAGGGGTAAGTTATCGGAGACCTCAAATGAAATCTCAAACCAAGGTAGTTGTTATCGGTGGCGGTATTGCCGGGTGTTCAACATTGTACCACCTGACACAAGAAGGTTGGACGGATGTGGTGTTGGTGGAACGTAATGAACTGACCAGTGGTACCACATGGCATTCGGCAGCACAGGTCACGAATTTTGGTATGAACCAAACTATGGTTGGGCTGAAATCCCATTCGATCAAGCTTTATAAAGAACTGTCAGAAGACCCTGAATATCCGATCAATTATCATCATGCCGACGGTGGTATCCGCTTGGCCAATACGCCTGAACAGATCGAAGCCTATCATCACTTTGCATCGATGGCACGTGGAATGGATGTGACGTTTGAGGTGATTGACGCAGCCGAATGCGCCCGCCGTCACCCGCTGATATCCACTGATAACCTGTTGGGCGGCCTATGGGATCCGTTGGATGGCGATATTGACCCCGCGCAATTATGCCAGTCTTTAGCGCGTCGCGCACGCAAGGCAGGGGCTGAAATCTATCGCAACACACCAGTGACAGGGCTGACACAACACAAAGATGACAGCTGGACTGTGCGTACTGAAAATGGTGATATCGCGTGTGAAATTGTGGTCAATGCCTGCGGTTATCGGGTCAATGAGGTGGGGGCAATGATGGGGGTACATCATCCTGTCATGTCGATGGAACACCAATATTTCCTGACCGAACCGATTAAAGCGATTGCTGATGCAGATCAGCGTATGCCTCTGCTGCGCTGCCCGATATCAGATTATTATTGCCGTCAGGAAAAAAACGGATTGCTGGTCGGGTTCTATGAGCAGGATTGCAAAACCTGGGGCATGGACGGCATTGATCCGCATTTTGTAAATGCCTTATGCCCAGATGATCTGGATCGTGTGACCGATGTGCTGGAAGGCGCGTTTGCGCGCATGCCCGCTTTGATGGATGTTGGTATCCATACCGTGGTAAACGGCCCGATTACCTATACAATTGACGGCGCACCTTTGGTCGGGCCAATCCCCAGCAAACGTAACGCATTTTGTATCATCGGCCTGCGTGCAGGCCTGGGTGAGGGCGGCGGGCATGGATGGTTGCTGGCGCAGCAAATTGTCCATGGTGAAGCGTGTTATGACACATGGTGCATTGATCCGCGCCGCTTCACGGGGCATTGCAACGTGGAATTGACCGCCTTGAAAGCGATTGAAGATTACCAGAACGAATTCCGCTTTCATTACCCGCACGAACACCGCCCTGCGGGCCGGCCAATGAAAACAACGCCGTTGACGCCGATTTTGGCGGCTGAAGGTGCGGAGTTTACGGTGGTAAACGGGTGGGAAAGGATGGATTACATCAAACCCACCCCCGATTTTCACCCGACACTCAGCTATAATTTCGATGAAGCGTTTGATGTGGTGGCCGCCGAGGTTAACAATGTGCAAGAACATGTCGGCCTGACCGAAGTAAACGGTTTCAATCGTTTCGAGATCACTGGTACTGGCGCACATGATTTTCTGGATCGGATGATCTGTGGACGGGTGACACGCAAGGTTGGCAAAGTCGGGCTTGGGTATCTGTTAAATCATCATGGTATGTTGAAAGGTGAAGCAACGATTGCCAATCTGCCTGACGGACGTATTTGGTATGGGTCAGCGGCCGCATCTGAAGCGCATGATATGGACTGGCTGCAAATGCACATTCAGCCTGAGGAAGACGTTCAGGTTCGCTCATTGACAAATGAGCACACAATTCTTGTACTGGCAGGCCCAAAAGCCCGCAAGGTAATGAGTGCGGTCAGCCGTGAGGATTGGTCAAAACAGACATTTCCATGGCTGTCTGTGCGCAAGGCATTTATCGGCATTGCACCTGCCGTTGTAATGTCGGTTAGTTTTTCCGGTGAGCTTGCTTATGAAATTCATGTGCCAAACAACCAGCTTTACGCAGCCTATCTGGCATTGCGGAAAGCTGGCCAAATACACGGTTTGAAACTTTTTGGTGCCAGAGCGGTTGAGTCAATGCGGATGGAAAAAGGTTATTTGCATTGGAAGGCTGATATCCTGACTGAATTTGATCCGTATGAAACTGCACTGGATCGGTTTGTGAATATAGATAAAGACCAATTTATCGGCAAAGCCGCCCTTATGGCCCGCATCGCTAATGGCCCGACAAAAAAACTGGTCTCACTTGAAGTTGAATGCACGACTGCGCCGGCGCATGGCGGGGCCTCGGTGATGCAAGGGGACAAATTTGTGGGCACTGTAAGCTCAGGTGATTGGGGGCACAGGATTGGCAAAAATCTGGCTTACGCTTTTGTGAATCCAGATTTGGCAATACCGGGTTGTAAAGTCACAATAGATATACTTGGCAAGGGCTTTGCAGCCACCGTGATTGAGACGTGTCAATATGATCCTGATTACAAACTGCTACGTGGCTAGGGCATACTGATCTTAATGATGTGAACACTCTTAACCAGCAACACTTTGCCCTGTTTTGTGTTCACTGATCCATGCTATGGCCTGCGGATGTTAAGTGATCAAAATATGACCTTGTAATTGTCGGTGGTGGTCCTGCGGGCACAATGGCGGCCTTTCATGCTGTGCAGGCAGGGCTTAAGGTTCTGATCGTCGATAAAAGTAATTTCCCGCGGATGAAACCTTGTGGTGGTGGCATTGCCATCAAAGCACTGGCACGCATTCCGTTTTCTATTGAAGAAGTTCTGGAAACCGCGACAGGTCGATTGAAAATGGGGCTGTTATACGAAGAACCGCATGTGTTTTCCACCAAAGGTTTTATTTGCGCTTTTGCGCAGCGCGAAAAGCTGGATGCATTTTTGATGAACACAGTGCGTGAAGCGGGTGCTGCATTTCTGAAAATTATGACTTTGGATGCGGTTGAAGAAACACAGGATCATATATGTGTCACTGTGGACGGGGATATTCGGATTAAAGCCAAATACCTGTTGGCCGCAGACGGGGCGAACAGCCGGGTTCGGCGCCTGACCTCGCCTCTATTGGAGTTTTCCCGTGGCTTTGCCCTAGAGGGGCTGGTGCCCTATACGCGGTTGTCACATGTGCCTGAAATGGAATTTAATTTCGGCTGCGTTGATTACGGTTATGGCTGGCTGTTTCCGAAAGGTGATCATGTGAATGTGGGGATTTATACCTGCAATAGCGATGTCTCGATTAGTAAGGCGCAACTGTTTGACTATGCGCGTAAAAAGCTGGGTACGGATGAGATTAACGATGTTGTCGGCTTTCCACTGGGGTTTGGCGGCAATACTTATCGGCAAACGTCAGAACGGTTATTGTTTGCTGGTGACGCGGCCGGGTTTTGTGAACCGATGTTTGGCGAAGGTATTCACAATGCGATCAAGACGGGTAGCTTTGCCGGGCTTGCAGTGGCGGATGCCGTGAACCAAGGGCGCGTGATCGGGGATCAGTATAATCTGATGCTTGAAGAGGTTCGTGCGGATATGGCGCGATGTAACTATGCGGCTTTTAAATTCTTCTATCCAAATGTAGAGACCCGCGGGTTTAACACATTGTCATCACCGGTTTCAAAAGTTATTTTCACTCGCGGATTTGCAGCCGGAAAGACTTTGAATGAGATTATGAACGGGTTTTATAAAATGCCATTCCAAAAACCTGTGTACCCGGTTTCGATACAAAAATTCAAGGATGCATCAAACGTGATGCCTTGGGTGAAGTAAAATTTAAGCCTTATCAAAATTCAGTTACTGGCATGTACTTCCAAGCTTGGTTGTGGTTGAATTGAGAAAATATATATCAGAAAGCGGGGGTATATACCCATGTCAAATATTATTGAACGTCGTAAGCTTTTAACCTTTGGGGCTGCGTTTTTTGGCTTCGGGCTGAATGCAACATCAAGCTTGGCAGGTTTGGGTAGCGACGGCGAACGGGGTAGCCTTGAACATGGGAAACGGCTTGAAAGGGTGACATATTCCCAAGCTGATTTCATGGCGCTAAGCCGACACGACCTAACCTATCTTTATAATTACAAAATTAACGGATTTTATGAGGCGATGGCGTCAAACGTGGTCAAAATGGCCCTTGATGATCGTGCGTCTATGCACCGCTTGATGCGTGATATGGCCGGGCTTGAAACAGATGATGACCGAAAAACGCGGTTAACGGCAGAGTTGCAACATGCTGATAAGCGACAAGCGGCTTTAGGTGAACATAATACAGCAGAGAAAAAACGACAATTTCGCCGTGCCAAAGGTTACCGTCGCGGTGTCAAGATGTGGCTGAAACGCCCGCGCGAAGGGACGTTTTTTGTGAGCTGTTTGTTTACCGCTGGGAATAAATCCTGGGGATGTAATTCCTAAGGGCACAGAGTGCAAACTTCCGTACCTTTTTGTCATAAATGATAGGACCTATCCTTTGGGTGGGCTCCTTAGATCTATGCACCTAATATACACGGCTTTTTCAGTGACCCTCCAGACATGTGAAAGAGGCGAAGAGGCTTGTATTTGATCTTGCAATGAATTTACGATTTGAAAGACAACCAATTGAAATGCGCCTGCTTTGCAGGCAGACCGATGTATGGGTAAGTATACTTTTATAAGCCATTATGATAAGTTACCCTTAGGGAAATTATAGTGGGGGATGTAACATTATGCATGATACTGATGAAAAGCTTACCTTAATTGGCCAAACGCGCAGAACAACAATGATTTCTTCGGCGGCATTGTTTTCTTTATGTTTCACAACGCAAGCCAGTTTTGCCAGTGGGGGTGGTGGCCGTGACATCGAAATCGAATACGAGTATTCGGATGACGAGACTGAAGATGAGCCAGATGATGCGGTGCAGCAGGCTTTATATACACATAATAGCTTTAGAGGGTTAAGCTAGGTCAGGTTGAACTAATTATATTATAACCATGAAAAAGGTATGGTTAACCTCCGGTTGCGGGGGTTCTCGGACAAGATGTCACCAACCATTCTAAAAATGGGATATAACCTTCGCAGGCCGACATTTAATTTGTTAAGGGATATGAATCGGATCAGAACGGAAGCCCCGCGAAAAGATCGCCTGCGGCTTGAGCTGAATTATTCGAATAAATGGCTGAAAGATTACAAAATGTCTTATAAAAGCCTTAAGGGGCAAAAAAGCCCTAAAGCGGAAAAGGCAAAACTTCAGCTGCGACACGCCAGAGGGTATAAATCGGGTGTTAACACTTGGCTAAGACGCCCACTTGAGGGACGATTAAAGTTTTAACTTGATGGGCTAGGCGCGGGTAGGCGCGATCAAATTTAATTACTTAATTTTTGATTATTTTGATCCTATTTCTTGCCGCTTCCAAATCTTTACCCTAAGCCGTTGTTCATGACACAAACCATGACATATCACGGCCATGCAAAAGCGGTGCTCACTCTCGGGCTGCCTTTGATCGGCAGCAACATTGCGCAAATGGCTATAAGCATGACCGATACGGTGATGATGGGCTGGTACGGGGTGCCCGAACTGGCGGCGATTGTGCTGGCCAGTTCGTTGTTTTTTCTGTTGTTTATTGTGGGTTCCGGTTTCGCATTTGCAGTGATGCCGATGGTGGCGACCGCTGTTGGGGCGGGCGATGATATGCAGGTGCGCCGGATCACCCGTATGGGGTTTTGGGCCTCATCACTTTATGTGGTTTTAGTCCTGCCGATCATGTGGTGGTCAAAAACAGTGTTGCTGGCTTTAGGGCAGGAACCAGCAGTGGCAGAGCTTGCCCAGGATTATCTGCGCATCACCGGCTTTGGCTTGTTTCCCAGCCTGTTTGTTATGGTGATCAAAAGTTACCTCTCGGCACTGGAACGCACACAGATTGTTTTGTGGGTGACAGTTGCAGGTGCGTTGGTGAACGGGTTTTTGAATTACGCGCTGATTTTCGGCCATTGGGGTGCGCCTGAGCTGGGGATACGCGGAGCGGCGATCGCCTCTGTGATGATGCCGATTGCAAGTATTCCGCTATTGATCGCCTATATTAACCGCAACATGCCGCAACATGCTTTGTTTCAGCGGCTTTGGCGATTTGACCGCGTCGCTTTTGGCCAGTTGTTTCATCTCGGCTGGCCTATTGGGTTAACCAATATGGCAGAAACCGCCCTGTTCAATGCCACCGCGATTATGATGGGCTGGGTCGGCACGCTGGAACTTGCCGCCCACGGTATTGCACTGCAATGGACAGCCGTTGCGTTTATGGTGCATGTGGGGCTGGGCAATGCGGCAACTGTGCGGGCCGGGCGTGCTATGGGGCGCGGCGATGCGGCGGGATTGCGCCGTGGCGGGATTGCGACGCTTGTGATAGCTTTGATAATTTCCAGCCTGACGGTACTTTTGTTTCTGGGTGTGCCTAAACCGCTGATCGGGATATTTCTGGACAGTGCGGAACCCGCGCGTGATCAGATTATTACTATTGGTGTCAGCCTATTGGCAATGGCCGCCCTTTTCCATGTAGCCGATAGTGCCCAAGTCATAGCACTAGGCCTGTTGCGCGGTGTGCAGGATGCGCGTGTGCCGCTGATGTTGGCTGTGGTCAGTTACTGGCTTTTCGGGATCCCCGCGGGATATCTGTTCGGGTTTAGCTTGGGCTACGGCGCGGTTGGTATCTGGAGCGGGTTGGTCTGCGGATTAACGCTTTCATCGGTGCTATTGAATTATCGGTTTTGGACGCGAAGGTGGGTGTAAGTATGAAAAGCAACATTTCGATTTCTGTGGTCAATGCGCATGCTGAAGGCGAGGTTGGCAATGTGGTTGTAGACGGTGTTGAACCACCCCCGGGGGATACGCTTTGGCAGCAAATGGAATGGCTGCACAATGATCAAAAGCTGCGTAACCTATTATTGAATGAACCGCGCGGCGGGGTGTTTAACCATTTTAATCTGCTGGTGCCACCCAAAGACCCGCGCGCAGCCTACGGGTTTCTAACCATGGAACCTGAACATACCCCGCCGATGTCGGGATCAAATTCCATGTGCGTGGCAACCGTATTGCTAGATACGGGGCGGGTTGCGATGGTGGAACCTGTGACCGAATTTTATCTGGAAGCCGCCGCAGGGTTGGTGCATGTGCGTGCACAGTGCAAGGATGGTAAAGCCACATCGGTGCGGATTACCAATGTGGCCTCTTTCGTTCACTGTCTTGATACACCGTTGGAAGTCGTGGGCTTGGGTACGTTAAACGTGGATATTGCCTTTGGCGGCGACAGTTTCGTGCTAGTACCTGCACGCGTGTTGGGTTTTTCGATTGTGCCTGATGAGGCCCGAGAATTAACCGAGATGGGCGCACGGATCACAAGGGCGGCAAATGAACAAATTGGATTCACCCATCCTGTAAACAACTGGTCTATAGTGTCTTTTTGTCAGTTCACCTTGCCTGTAACCCGTGAGGACGGGGTCATGACGGGCAAAAGCACGGTTGTGATCGACCCCGGAAAACTGGATCGGTCACCTTGTGGTACGGGCTGTTCGGCACGAATGGCAACACTGGTGGCGCGTGGCGATTTGGCTGTTGGGGATGCGTATATCGGACGCTCTATCATCAATTCGCGGTTTGATTGTCGGGTCGAAAGCGGGGTCGATTTAAACGGCACGCCTGCGATAATCCCCAGCCTTGAAGGGCGGGGGTGGATTTGCGGGAAAACCGAGATTTTGCGCGACCCCAATGACCCTTGGCAACATGGGTATCGGTTGGCAGATACTTGGCCGAAAATGCCTTAGGGTGTGCGTTAACTTATCGAAACGTATAGTAGGCTAATCCATTTTTCTGTGGTGAACAAACCGCCGCTCCATTTGGCATCATAATCCGCCATCGGGTCAGCCGCGATTGCCTGTTCCACTGTTTTACCCGCTTTTTTAAGGTCACGCATACTGGCGTTGGCAAATGTCAGCATATCTTGATAGGCGATCAGGTCGGCGCGGCTGGCAAGCGGGCCGTGTCCGGGAATGATTTGGGTTTTCTCATCTGTTGTCTCGATCAGCTTTTGCACGGCCGCAATAGTTCCAGCCAAGCTGCCGCCATTCTCGACGTCGATAAACGGATAAAGTCCGTTGAAAAAGATATCGCCAGTATGCACGATGTTGGTTTCTTCAAAGTAAACCACACTGTCGCCGTCGGTGTGGGCATGGGGGAAATGCACAGTGTGCAATGTCTGGCCGTTCAAATGGAAATGCATGGATTCAGAAAAGGTAACAATCGGCAGGGCACTGGCGGGGGCAGGGGGTGTTTTGGCGTTGAATGCGGAAATTGTACTGCCGCTTTCCAGTCTTTTGCGCACGTTGTCATGGCTGACAATCGCGGTATCGGCGTTACCAATTGCTTCGTTTCCGCCAGTATGATCGAAGTGGTAATGGGTGTTGAGCAAAAAGCGCGGTTGCTCACCGCCAAGTTCTTTGATTGTCTGTTTCAAAAGCGGGCCGACGGGGGCCATTTGATCGTCGATCAGAAAAGTGCCGTCCGGCCCGGTGAAAAGACCTATATTACCGCCCTTGCCCGACAGCATGTGCAGATTTTCCGTTAGGGTATTAACATCAAGCTTCTGCTCTTGCGCGGTGGCAACACCGGGTATTGCAAGGGCTATAGAGAGTGCGGCGAATAAGGGTTTCATCGGGTGTTTCCTTGAATTTGACATGCTTGTTTCTAGGCTAAAATATGTGACGAATATAGGCAAGCGATCAAGGCCTCTCCTAAAATTGATCAGTCTTGTGCAAATGGGTCGCGCGGGTAAGTGACCTTGGCCAGATACAGCCCATGTGGCGGGCAAACTGCGCCGCAAGCGGCGCGGTCTGTGGCCTCTAATGCGTCTTTGACCGCAATGGGTTCCCAACGGCCTGCACCGACATGTTTCAATGTGCCGACAAAGCTGCGCACCTGATTGTGCAAAAAACTGCGGGCGCGGATGATGAAACGGTATTCGGTGCCGTGGGGTACAGGATATTCCTCAATATCCAGTACATCCAGTGTTTTAACAGGGGACAGGGCCTGACAAACGGTTGAACGGAATGTGGTGAAGTCATGTTTGCCGATCAGATGGGTCGCCCCTTCGCGCATGGCGTCTAGATCAAGCCGATGGTTAATCTGCCAGACCAGCCCCGCATCATGGGTGGCCGGTGCGCGGCGCGACAACAGGCGGAAGATATATGTGCGTTCCATCGCGTCAAAACGGGCGTGAAAATCATCGTCAACTTTGGCAACTTGCAAAATGGCCACAGGCTGGGGTTTTAAGTGATAGTTCAGAGCCTCAGTCAAACGGAACGCCTGCCAGTCGTTTGCCAGATCAACATGGGCGACCTGCGCATAAGCGTGAACACCAGCGTCAGTTCGCCCAGCACCCTGAACACCTGCGCAATCGGGTTCAAGTTTTTGCAAAGCCTGTTCAATGGCTTGTTGGACAGAGGGCACATTCCGCTGTTTTTGCCAACCTGCAAAGGGTTTGCCGTGGTATTCTATTTTCAACGCATATCTGGGCATGGGGCAGCGTTACCCTGTGTATAGGCCTTTGCCAAGGCCCTTAAAGCAGGTTGGGCGGTTGCGCAGGATCCGCGTTGCGGAACATCAACCCATTTGCAACCCGCGCCCAATACGCCTTGCGAATGCATTGAAACTGTTGGCTTGTGCATCGGGCAAGGTGTCGCGCAAACAGGCCTCGAATAAATCCAGCCAGACCGGAAAATGGTCGGCATGCACATGGGGGGTAGACATATGCACTGCCATCGGATTGCCCGAGTAGCTGCGCTCATGTAAAATCGCATTGGCCCAGAAATTAGCTATTTTCGCTTCATGAGGGCCCCATGCATCTGCGGTGCTTGGGATGCTTTGGGCAAATATCGGGCCAAGGGTTGGGTGGTTACGAATGCGTTTGTAAAACACGCTAACGGCCTGTTCGATATCATTGCGCGTGATGTCAAAACGCGGGGGCAGTGCGCTAGACAAAGGCAAGCACTACGATCAGAGCTAAGGGTAGCCATATCATAAAATTGAAGAAAGACCGCATAAGCCCCATATCGGATGTCGGGTCTATGCCAAACCGCTTACACAAATAAGTGCCGGGCCATAAAATATTGTCTGCAATTTTGATCAGCATGGATGATTCCTTAATTGGTATTTATTTTACCGAATATATAGGGTTTTAATTGCGCATTGTAAATGCTAATTAAAATCTATGCAGTTAAGCAAGTTCACAGATTATGGGTTACGGGTGTTGATGCAGTTGATGGTGTCAGCCCCTGAGCGTGTGTCGGTTCATACAATTTCAAAAACGTATGACATATCAGAGCACCATGTGGCCAAGGTTGCCTCACATTTGGTGCATGCCGGCTTTATCGTGTCGGGGCGGGGGCGTACGGGCGGGCTGACATTAGCAAAAGACCCAAGCGAGATTTCAATTGGAGAAGTGGTGCGGTCATTATCGGGTGATGTGCCTGTAGTGGAGTGTTTCAAAGAAGGACCTTGTCAATGCCGTGCTTTGGCACAATGCGGTTTGCGCGGGCCGCTTCATGAAGCGCAACAGGCGTTTTTCATGGCGCTGGACAAGTATACGCTGGATGATGTTGTTGCTCATAAATTACTGATGAAAGAACTGTTGGATGTCGGTTAACCCAAGCCACGATATGGCGAGATCATTGTCCCCTTCACCAAGCGGGTCAAAATTCTGGACACAGGCCATATAGTGCTTGCAGGGGCAAGCAGCAGGTCGCGGATTAAGGGCAACACCCGGCTGTCTGATTGGTACATCGGTGTAAAGGCCCAACTCATTGCCTGATATATTGCAACATGGCGTTTGCGGGCTTTATGATATGCTGGCAGGGCTTGCTCTAAGGGATGTTCTTGTAGGCAATGCGCCAATGCATAAGCATCGAGCAAAGCCATATTGGCCCCTTGTCCCAATTGCGGGCTGGCGCGGTGGGCGGCATCACCGATATGCACCAAACCGTTTGCATAGGGTTTGCGCATGGTGCCGTGGGTGTAGCTAGCCATTGTCATGTCATCATGGATTTTGATTTGCGCGATGAATGGGGCAAGGGCGGGCCACAGGGTTATGGCCTCGGCTTTCCAATTGTCCAAAGGCGCATTGCACCAGTTTTCGTATTGATCTTGGGGTAATGACCAGAATATTGCGGCTTTCGCAGTGGCACTGCCTGGTAGGCTACCTATCGGCAATATCCCGATCATAGTGCAGGCGCGGCGATAGCGTTGTTGTAGCTGATCGTAACGCAATGCGGTGTTTTCAGGCCAGTCTACAGTTCCCCATATGGCACCATATGGCAAAGTTTTTGCTTGCATTGGGCTAAGTGGTGAGCTGGCACCTGATGCATAATGATTAAATCATAGGGGGCGGATTTGCGGCCATCCGCAAAGCTGAGTGTGCGTTTGTTTCCTGACAAGGTGCTGCCGGTAATTTCATGCGCATTGGTGATCACAACACCTTTGGCGGTGCAGGCTTGCATAAGCGTGTCAAACAGGCTGGCGCGATGAATGCCAAGGCCAAAATCGGGGCCATCCTTCGGCCCGTAAGAGACATCAAGAACTTTACGCTTTGTAACCGCCTCATATCCTATCATCCGGTAACCTTTGGTGCCTTTGGTAAGTGCAAGGTTAGCGGCCCCAAGCTTTTCCAGAATAGACAGGCCAACGGGCTGAATAACCAGACCAGAGCCCACAGGGGCAGGGATGTCAAATTGATCGTACAGGGTGATTTTATGCGGGCTGTCACATAAAAAACCTGCGACGGCCAAACCGCCGATGCCACAGCCAACAATTGCAATTTTCATAGTTTTGCCTGAATTATTTCGGTTACAATAAGTGGATTATAGGCGGTTTTTTAGCAATGGATACTGTAAACCACTAAATTAACTTACTGGTTTAGTCGCGTGAAAATTCCGTGATAAATACTTGGGCTGGACGTATCGCACACCCTGACCTATAAGGCGGGCATGGCATGTATATTGAACATTATTATACGAATTACTGGCCCGGCACTTTAAACCTTAAGTGACCGGGGAAAAGCGTATGGGCTATCCACGCTGACCAAGAATTGCCAATGAAATTCAATGATACTGGAAAAGACATATGTGCGCCGACACGCCTGAATATAAAGACACTTTGAACCTGCCGAAAACCGATTTCCCGATGCGCGCAGGCCTACCAAAACGTGAACCCGAATGGCTGGAGCGCTGGGCGCGTATTGGCATTTATGATCGTTTGCGCGAAAAACAGGGGCGTGAAAGTTTCGTTTTGCACGATGGCCCTCCTTACGCCAACGGGCATTTGCATATCGGCCACGCACTGAACAAGATCCTGAAAGATATGGTTGTACGCTCACAACAAATGATGGGTAAAGACAGCCGCTATGTGCCGGGCTGGGATTGTCACGGCCTGCCGATTGAATGGAAAATCGAAGAACAGTACCGCCAAAAAGGTAAGAACAAAGACGATGTGCCTGTGGTCGAGCTGCGCCAGGAATGCCGCAAGTTCGCCGAGGGCTGGATCGATATCCAGCGCGACGAGTTCAAACGCCTTGGCATCACCGGCAAGTGGGATGACCCGTATCTGACGATGAATTACCACGCCGAAGCGGTGATTGCAGATGAATTTATGAAATTCGTGATGAACGGCGCACTTTATCAAGGCTCAAAGCCTGTGATGTGGTCGCCGGTTGAAAAAACCGCACTGGCCGAGGCTGAAATTGAATATCACGATCACAAATCGCATACCATCTGGGTGCCGTTTAAGATTGAAAGCGTTGACGCGGCGGATGATCGCGCGGAACAGCTGAAACAAGCCCGTGTGGTGATCTGGACAACTACGCCTTGGACCATCCCACAAAATAAAGCGATCTGTTATAACCCGAAACTGCAATACGCGCTTTATGAAGTGACCGAGGCGCATGAGGGTAATTGGGCCAGTGTTGGCGATCTTTACATCATGGAACACAAACTGGCACTGGCCGCTTTTACGGTAGCGAATGTGGCAGAGGACGGATTTAAATACCTCGGTGACGTGACCAATGATGAACTGGCTAGCATGACCTGTTCTCAT
Organism: uncultured Amylibacter sp.; assembly: GCA_964195605.1. GTDB lineage: Bacteria > Pseudomonadota > Alphaproteobacteria > Rhodobacterales > Rhodobacteraceae > Amylibacter. Next base: position 41,786 of record CAXMSA010000003.1, on the reverse strand, counting down.
CCGTTTAAAGGCATCGCAGACGCGGATGGCTATTGGGACTATGAAGTCCCGATGCTGGACGGTGATCATGTGACCAATGAGGCGGGTACGGGCTTTGTCCATACCGCTCCATCACATGGTGCAGATGACTATGAAGTCTTCATGAAACGCAACTGGCTGGATCGTTTGACCCATAATGTGGGCGAAGAAAGTGAATTTCTGCCGCATGTGCCACTGTTTGCAGGCTTGCAGGTTTTTGACCGCAAAGGCAAAGAAGGCAAAGCCAATACCGCGATCATCGCTAAGCTGGTGGAAGCTGGCGGCATCATTGCGCGCGGGCATGTTAAACACAGCTACCCGCATTCGTGGCGCTCCAAAGCGCCGGTGATTTTCCGCAACACACCGCAATGGTTTGTGGCGATTGATAAAGACCTGAATGACGGCATGGACACATATGGCAAAACCATTCGTAGCCGTGCGCTGACCTCTATCGACAAACTGGTCAAATGGACCCCGAAAACCGGCCGTAACCGCCTGTATTCAATGATTGAAGCACGCCCCGATTGGGTGATGTCACGGCAACGCGCATGGGGTGTGCCTTTGACCTGCTTTGTCAAAAAAGACGCATTACCGACCGACCCTGATTTCATCCTGCGCGACCCCGCGGTGAATGCACGTATCGTTGAAGCGTTTGAAGCGGAAAGTGCCGATTGCTGGTTTGAAGATGGTGCCAAGGCGCGTTTTCTGGGCAGTGACTATACTGCGGACGACTGGGTTCAGGTGACAGATGTTTTGGATGTTTGGTTCGACAGTGGCTCGACCCATGCGTTTGTGATGCGCGACCGCGACGATGGCCCTGAAGACGGCATTGCCGATCTTTATCTGGAAGGCACAGATCAACACCGTGGCTGGTTCCATTCATCCATGCTGCAATCTTGCGGCACCAATGGGCGGGCACCTTATAAAGGCGTGCTGACCCACGGGTTTACGCTGGATGCCAAAGGCATGAAAATGTCGAAATCCGTCGGCAACACCATCGCGCCTGAAAAGGTGATCAAGCAATATGGTGCCGATATTTTGCGGCTCTGGGTCGCACAGGCGGATTATACCTCTGATCTGCGGATCGGTGATGAGATTTTGAAAAACGTGGCCGACAGTTACCGCCGCTTACGTAATACCATGCGGTTTTTGCTGGGTAATCTGAACGGGTTTAGCGATGCGGAACGGGTTGATACCGCCGATATGCCAGAGCTGGAACAATGGGTTTTGCACCGTTTGGCCGAGCTGGATAAATCCGTTCGTGAAGGTTACGACAATTACGATTTTCAAAGCGTTTTCCAGCAGTTATTCCAATTCTGTACAATTGATCTGTCCAGCGTTTATTTCGATATCCGCAAAGATGTGCTGTATTGCGATGCGGATGATAGTGCAGCGCGTCGTGCGGCCCGTACAGTTCTGGATATCCTGTTTGCGCGCCTGACAACATGGCTTGCCCCGATGCTCACTTTCACCATGGAAGATGTCTGGTTGGAACGCAATGCAGGCGAAGATACGTCGGTGCATCTGGAAGATTTTCCTGAAACGCCAGCCACTTGGTTGAATGCTGAATTGGCGGCGAAATGGGGTAAAATCCGCGATGTGCGCCGTGTTGTAACCGGCGCGATTGAGATTGAACGGCGTGAGAAAAACATCGGTGCCTCACTGGAAGCCGCCCCTGTGGTTTATGTAGCGGATGCTGAATTGCGCGACCTGCTGGCGTCAATTGATTTCGCAGACGCTTGCATCACTTCGACCATTGAGGTCTCGGGTGACGCAGCACCAAGTGGTGCGTTCACGCTTGAAGATGTGTCAGGCGTTGCCGTTATCTTTGCCAAGGCGACAGGCGAAAAATGTGCCCGTTGCTGGAAAATCCTGCCCGATGTGGGCAGCCATAAACATGCACAAACTTGTGGCCGTTGTTCGGGCGCATTAGGTTAAGACTTGTAATCTTTCATAGGCCGCGCTTAAGCTGCGGCCTATGAACATTGCCTCACTTCACAACACATTCGGATGGTTCTCTCTGGTCGAAGAAAAAGGCCAGATTACGCAGTTATTGTGGGAAGACCGCAATGCGGGATTTCGCAGTGATGTGTTGAAAGAAGGGTTGAACCAGCTGGACGCTTATTTTGCGGGCAAGCTGACCAGATTTGATCTGCCACTTGCCCCCAATGGTACGGATTTTCAGCAACAGGTTTACCGCGTGATGCAAGATATCCCGTTCGGTGAAGTGCTGACGTATGGTGAGGTGGCCAAAAAACTGGGCGTGCCTGCACAACCCATAGGGCAGGCCTGCGGCAGTAACCCGATCCCTGTGATTATTCCTTGCCACCGGATTGTCGGCACAGGGAACCTGGGTGGATTTTCTGGCTTGGGCGGCGTTGAAATGAAAGTGCAACTTTTACGCCATGAGGGCGCGAATGCGCAGTTGATCTAATGAGCTTCGGGATATTTTTTGCTGTACTGTTCGCAGCATTTCTACATGCAGCGTGGAACGCGGTTGTAAAGTTTGGTGCGGACAAACTGCAAGGCATGGTGCTGTTGTCGATTGCACATGCGGCAATTGGTTTGGCAATGGTTATCGCCTTTCCCTTGCCTGATCGCGCTGCCCTTAAATGGCTGGCGATTTCAGTTGTCTTGCATCTGATTTACAAAACTTTTTTGACACTGGCCTACCAAAAGGGCGATTTGTCCCGTGTCTATCCGATTTCACGCGGTACTGCCCCTGTGATGGTTCTGGCCGTCAGCCTGTTGTTTCTGGATGATAGCTTTAGCCAATGGCAAATCGCAGGTGTGGCTTTGGTTGGGTTTGGCATTCTTTTAATGGCGCGCGGTGTATTTACGCACGGCGAACAGCGCGATCTGTTGCCATTGGCCTTGCTCGCGGCCATGGGCACGGCTGGTTACACCTTGGCAGACGGTATTGGCGCGCGTGTCTCATTACAGCCTTCCGCGTTTATTGGCTGGGTCTTTGTGTTGGATGCGTCTTTGTTCACGCTCTGGGCCCTCGTCTTCAAAGGTACAAAAGTCTTGCCACGCGCACCGCGTATTTGGGCCTTGGGTTTGGTGGCAGGGGGGGCTTCGGTATTAGCTTATTGGATAGCGGTCTGGGCGATGACGATGGCCCCCATTGCACTGGTGGCGACGTTACGCGAAACATCCGTGTTATTTGCGGTTCTGATCGGCATCGTTTTTTTAAAGGAACGTTATGACAGGGGTAAGGTGATTGCCGCGCTGGTAATCATCTGTGGTGTTATCTTAATGCGTTTTTAAAGAATTTTGGTATTGATTATAGAACAAATACATCTTTTACTTTAGAACAGTTCATAGTTAAAAAAATGTATTTCAGGGGATGCTGCCAAAATGAAAAATCTGATGATGAGTATCGCATTTGGATGTGCGTTAACGGCACCTCTAGAAGCGGCCCCGATAGAGTTTCGTTACGGGCTTGATGTATTTACAGAATCGCAAGGCACATTGGACGCTTTGCAATCCATCAGTGTTATGCGTGAAATCCGTCCGGGATTGCATTTTGGCCAAACCCTGTATTCTGCCGCCGCAGGTGACGCTGGTGGTTTGTTTATTGGTGGTTTTGAATTGTTGAAACGTTTACCGATAGGCCGCGGTCTTGAATTAGAGTTCGGCGGCTTTATCGGCGGTGGCGGCGGGGCGGCCCTCGTGGCAGGTGATGGTTTGATGACGCGCGGGCATGTTACTCTTCGCAAACATTTGTTCGGGAATATTGCGGGCACTTTGGGTTTTTCATATATCGACATCTCAGGTTCTCCGGTTTCAACGCCTGCTCTTAACTTTGGCCTGTCGCGGGATACTGATTTTGCCTTTGCATCGGGTTATGTCGAAGGCGGGGTCTCTTCGGGCCGTGTTATCCGGGCGATCAAACCGCTGGTTAAACAATTTCACCCGCAAAGCAACCTAAGGCGCAACGGTACACCTTTGGGCACGATGACGCTTATCGGGTTTGAGGCATCATTCGCATCTTCCCCAGAAGCATTGAACGAAACCTTCATTCAGGCCACAGGGGCGGTTTCAGGCGATGGCGAGGGTTATGCCGATATTCAAGTTGGTTATCGGTGGAAAACTGCAGCAACCGGCCTGCGTGCCTTTGCCGAGGTCGCCACAGGCTTTGGCGGCGGTGGTGATGTTGACACCGGTGGCGGCTTTCTTGTCAGTGCGGGTGGCGGTGTGGCATTGCCATTGTTTGGTGGGTTTGAAGCTGAAATCGGTGCGCAAGCAACGACAGCAATCGATGGTGATTTTACCGCCCTTGCACCATATATTCGCGCATCTTTAAACTTTGGCAAAGGCCAGCGACCTTATCAGGATATGCGGCACTGGCAGTTGACATTGGGGGCCACTTATCAGGACCCGAACAGCGGTTTTCGCAAACCCGGTGTGACGACAACTGCGGCACCCGTGTTGTTGGAAAGCTCTCTTGATCTGTTTTTGACCGACAGAATTTACTTCACAGGCAATGCGCAAACAGTGGTGCAAGGTGACGCTGGCGGCTATGCAATCGGGCTATTGGGATTTGGCTATGCGTTGCCATTGAATAAAACCTGGACTGTCTCATTAGAGGGCCACGTCGGGGCTGCGGGTGGTGGCGGTGTTGATACTGGCGGCGGTCTGGTTGGTGCGGCGCGCATCGAAGTGGATTATGCGCTGAAGCAGAATATGGCGCTTTCAGTGGGGGTGGGCAAAATGCAATCACTGCGCGGCAGTGGCGGTGCGCGTCCTTTGACCGTTCATCTGGGCCTTAAGACTGCGTTTACGACGTTTCACTAGCCTTGGCAGGGATGATCTGCTGCGCAATGCCGGCAAACATGACATAAAGACTGGCCGCCGAAAGTGCAGTGATTGCTATCGGGCCAATGTTGAAATCCTGCCATGCCGCATAACCGCTAAGGGCTGTCCAGAGCATTGTTACAGGCAAGCTTATCTTGCGCCAACGCACAGTACGCACCGGGTGGATAAACTTCAACGGCAGAAACATCGTGCTAGCGATAACGACAACAAGGCCAAGTATAACCAGCCAATGCGGTGTGGTGGCAAACATCACCAGAACGAACATGTTCCAACAGCCTGGAAAGCCGGAAAAACTGTTGTCTTTCATCTTCATACGGGTATCAGCGAAATAGACCACGGATGTGAATGTAATCACGATCAGGCATACCCAGCCGGTCCAGCCGTTCAGTAAACCGCTTTTGAACAGGGCAAAGGCAGGAATGAAAACATAAGTCAGGTAATCAATGATCAGGTCAAGCAACACACCGTCATATTCCGGTGCATTTTTCTTGACGTGGTAGTGGCGGGCAAGCGGGCCGTCGATACCGTCCACCACAAAAGCAACAACCAGCCATAAAAACATCAGGCTCCATTTTTCATCAACCGCTGCAAGCATTGCAAGCATGGCAAAAACCGCACCTGTGGCGGTTAGGAAATGAATGGATAAGGCTTTTATACGTATTGTCATATGCTCCCTTTACAGGAATAATCCCCCCAAAAACAACCTTTAGCTGCCTTTAGGATGTGCCTTTTTATAAACCTCCATCAAACGGGCTTGGTCAACGGCTGTGTAGGCTTGGGTGGTGGAAAGTGAAGCATGGCCGAGTAATTCTTGAATGGTGCGCAGGTCTCCGCCAGCTTCCAATAGGTGTGTGGCAAAGGAATGACGCAGCGCATGCGGGGTGGCGGATGATGGCAGGCCAAGCTGCAAACGCACCTGCTCCATGATCTTTTGGATATGACGTGGGTTCAGGCGTTTGCCACGCACACCTAAGAATAATGGCGTGTCAACTTCGTAAAGATGGGGGCTTAGGCGCAGATATTCATCTACTGCGGCCCTTGCGGCAGGGATCACCGGCACGATACGTTCTTTGTTGCCTTTGCCGCATATTTTAAGCACTTCGGGTAAGGGGGCTTGGTTATATGCCAGATCAAGTGCTTCGGATATGCGCAGGCCGCAGCCATAAAGCAGGGTTAATACGGCAGTGTCGCGGGCGCCGACCCAACCATCTACAGATTGGAATTCAGCGGTTTTTATCATCGTTTTGGCATCAGAGGCGGCCACGGGATGTGGCAATCCTGCTTTGAATTTGGGTGCGCGTGTGGCCAACACGGATGTCACTTCAAGCCCATGAATTTCCGATAGCCAGCGGTAGAAGCTTTTCACGGCGGATAAAGACCGTGCCAAAGACCGTGCCGCAATACCGCGTCTGCGTTCATGGGCCATCCATGCGCGCATGTCAGTGATTGTGATCGCTTCCAGTGCAGATTTGCCCAGCGCACTGCCTTTATGCTTGGTCATAAAGCCAAGATAGCCTGAAACATCCCGGCGATATGCGTTAATGGTTTTTTCGGATTGCCCGCGAATGGCTGTGACATGGCTCAGCCAATGTTCCATCAGGTCGTGCGCACCTGTGGGGGCTGCCATTTATGCCAACCAGCGGCGCATGATACGGGAAAAGATACCACCTAAAAACAACAATAAATCGCTGCCTTGTGCAGGGGCGAACTGATCAGGGTGTTTTGAGCCAAGCACCAACATGCCTGGCAAATTACCCGTACCCAGATCAAGTTTAAGCAAAGCTTCTGATAAAATAGGCTCAGGACTGTCTGCAAACAAAGAAGTACTGCCCGGCCTTACTGCGCGCATGGTCACGGGGCGGCTGTTCATATCACGGCCATGGGTGATGTAATCCTCAACCTCGCCAATGGCCATAAAGGTTACGCCAGTGCCAAACTCCTTGGATAGCGACGGGCCTTGGCCTGCGGAAACCACTTGGGTTTCCAGACATAGGCTGGCCACTTCTATCCCCATGGTTGGGGCCAGTTCGTGTTCCACATATTGCAAAAACCCATTGAAATCTTCAGGTTCAAGGATCGACATAACCGCACGGTGAATTTGGTTCATGCTCGACACATTATCATATGCCGCCGCAATCACGGTGCGATGGGTATCTTCCAGCTTGTTCAGCCGATCTTCCATCCGGTCCATGGCAATAGAGCGCAGATCAATCACATTGCTGGGTTGCTTCTGACGGTCAGCTGCGATCAATGCGCGCATCACTTCGTGATCTTCAAGAAACGCTTTCGGATTCGAAAGAATTTCCTCCCGAGTGATTGCGAATTTTTCAGTGGCTTTTGTCATCTTTTTGCCCTTACAGGATATTTTGGCCAGTTTTTGCCCAATCTTTCATGAACGCATCCAGTCCTTTGTCGGTCAGTACATGATTGGCCATCTTTTTGATGATCTCGGGTGGCGCGGTCATAACGTCTGCACCAATCATAGCACATTCTTTCGCATGATTCACTGACCGAATAGAGGCTGCCAGAATTTGGGTATCGAACCCGTAATTGTCATAGATGATGCGGATTTCGTCGATCACATCAAGACCGTCAAGGTTGATATCATCAAGGCGGCCGATAAAGGGCGATATAAACGTAGCTCCGGCTTTTGCCGCAAGCAGTGCCTGGTTGGCTGAAAAACAAAGGGTGACGTTGACCATCGTGCCTTCGCCTGAAAGCACTTTACAGGTTTTTAGACCATCCCATGTCAGCGGCACTTTTACCGCGATATTGTCAGCGATCTTGGCCAGTTTGCGACCTTCCGCGATCATATCATCAGCTTTCAGGGCCACAACTTCGGCACTGACAGGGCCTTCAACCATATCAGCGATCTCTTTGGTCACTTCAAGAATATCGCGGCCTGATTTCAGGATCAGGGACGGGTTGGTTGTGACCCCGTCACACATGCCCAGATCGTTCAGTTCGGCGATTGCATCAACCTCTGCGGTGTCTACGAAAAATTTCATTGCGGTTCCCTTATAGGCTGCAGTTTCTTACTGTGTTTGGAAGTGTATTACAGTATGCTTGACGCGTGTGAAACAAAAGAATGCAAAGAAGTTTGAACAAAGTGACGAAAGCGGTTGAACCATCCCATTTTGCAACAGGTGCATTGGTTGCCGTGTTGACGGATCAGCCGTTGGATCGATTGCTGGATTACAAAGCCCCTGAGGGCGGTGTGTTCCTGGGGGCTTATGTCGAAGTGCCGTTGGGACCGCGCAAAGTGATCGGTGTGGTCTGGGGGCAGGGGCAGGGTGGCTATGATCTAGCCAAAACCCGCACCATTTCGCGTGTTTTGGACTTGCCGCCGATGCGTGCTGAAATGCGCGGGTTCCTGACCCGTGTTGCTGATTATACCCTGACCCCGCTAAACGCGATGCTGCGGCTGGCCACCCGTGCACCGGGTCTGGCTGACCCGCCCTCTATGCGCAAAGTTTATGCTTTAGGGGATGCCACGCCTGAACGGGAAACCGCCACACGCACCCGTGTGTTGAAGGTTTTGCATGACCATAATGGCCTGCGGTTTACCAAAAAAGAACTGGCGGATTTTGCTGGGGTGACAAGCTCGGTTGTGGATGGGTTGGTTAAGCTGGGGGCTGTGTCAGAGGTGGAAACCCCGCGTGATATCGCCTATCCGAAACTTGACCCGCAGATGGCAGGACTTGCCTTAAGTGACAGCCAGCAGGTCGGCGGTAAGGCCTTGCGGGCCTCTGTTGCCACACAAAAATACACCACGACCCTGCTCAAAGGTGTCACAGGATCAGGCAAAACCGAGGTCTATCTTGAAGCTGTTGCCGAGTGCCTCGCGCAAGGCCGTCAGGCCTTGGTGCTATTGCCTGAAATCGCCCTGACCGTGGCCTTTCTCGACCGTGTCGAAAAACGTTTTGGTGCGCGCCCTGCGGAATGGCATTCCGGTGTGACGATGACCGAACGCCGCCGCTGCTGGCGCATGGTGGGTGAGGGTAAGGCGCAACTGGTTGTGGGCGCACGTTCAGCCCTGTTCCTGCCGTTTCAAAACCTTGGCCTGATGGTGGTCGATGAAGAACATGACACTTCTTACAAACAGGAAGAGGGCGTGTTTTATTCTGCCCGTGATATGGCGGTGTTGCGCGCTTCTCTTAACCGCGCGTCGGTGGTTTTGGCCTCGGCCACACCATCGCTGGAAACATGGGTGAATGCTACGAGCGGCAAATATAACCGGGTTGATTTGGAAGGTCGCTTCGGGGCCGCTGAATTGCCCGATATGAAAGCAATTGATCTGCGTGCGGAAGCGATGGAGACCCAAAGTTGGATTTCTCCAACCCTTGTGCAAGAAGTGCAAAACCGGTTGGAAAAAGGTGAACAATCATTGCTATTTATCAACCGTCGCGGCTATGCGCCCGTGACTGTGTGCCGCGCTTGCGGTTATCAGGTGGGCTGCGATGATTGTGATGCCCGCATGGTCGAACACCGGTTTCACGGCCAGTTGATCTGCCATCAATGCGGTGAAACAAAACCGGTTCCCACAGCGTGTCCCAACTGTGATGTTGAAGGCCGCATGGCCGCCGTCGGCCCCGGTGTGGAACGTCTGGAAGAGGAAGCAATACGCCGTTTTCCCGACGCCCGCATTGCGGTGCTGTCATCCGATATGGCAATGACAGCACGGGCACTGAAAGAACGCATCCATTCCATTGCCAACGGTGAGGCCGACATCATTATCGGCACCCAAATGGTCGCCAAAGGCCATAACTTTCCGCTGTTAACTTGTGTTGGGGTGATCGATGCCGATCTTGGGCTTCAAGGCGGTGATTTGCGCGCGGCGGAACGCACATTCCAGTTGATCCGCCAAGTTGCAGGCCGTGCGGGACGCGCCGAAAAACGCGGTGTGGCTTATATCCAGACCCACCAACCCGATCATCCGGTGATACAAGCGATATTGCAGGGCGAAGAAGAAGCCTTTTGGCAGGCCGAAGCCGATCAACGCCGCATGGCGGGCGTGCCACCTTACGGGCGCCTGGCCGGGATTGTACTATCCGGTCCTGATCTGAAAGTCGTGTTTGATGTGGCCAGCTACCTTACACGTAATGCCCAAGGCCTGCATAAAATCGGCGTTGAGGTTTTTGGCCCCGCACCCGCACCCATCGCCCGTGTGCGCGGCCGCCACCGTGTGCGCTTGCTGGTCAAAGCTGAAAAAAACACCCAAATTCAACCTGCATTAGCCGCATGGCGCGATGCGGTACGCTTGCCGCGCGGTGTGCGTATGCAAATCGATATCGATCCGCAGAGTTTTTACTAAGGTCTAGCCATTCCGAAATACCGCCGCTAGAAGGTTTCTCGAAAGGACATGTGATATGGGACTGAAACTGAATACACAGCCGGGCATCATGGGGGTGAAACCCTATGTCGGTGGCGTAAGTAAAATCGCAGGCAACGCCAATGCGATTAAATTAAGCTCAAACGAAAATCCACTGGGGCCAAGCCCAAAGGCTATCGCTGCTTATAAAGCCGAAGCATCCCATATGCATCGTTACCCATCCGAAAACCATGCCGCCTTGCGTGAGTTGATTGCAAGCAGCTACGCGCTGGACATAGACCGCATTCTAGTGGGGTGCGGCTCAGATGAGATTATCAGCTTTTTATGCCGAGCTTTCGCAGGTGTCGGCGATGAGGTGCTTTATACCGAACACGGGTTCGGTATGTACCCCATAAACGCGCGCCTGTCAGGGGCCACGCCGGTGTCTGTGCCTGAAAAAAACCGTGTCACGGACGTCGATACGCTGTTGGACGCGGTCAATGAAAATACCCGTCTGGTGTTTATCGCCAACCCGAATAATCCTACAGGCACGATGACGCCCAACGCGGAAATTGCCCGTTTGGCCGATGGTTTGCCTGATGGCTGCATTCTGGTGCTGGACGGTGCTTATGCGGATTTTGTCTATGGCTTTGATGGCGGTGCATCCTTCGTTGAGATCCGTGATAATGTGGTGATGACCCGTACGTTTTCCAAAATATTCGGGCTGGGCGGCTTACGCATTGGTTGGGGCTACGGGCCTGCGGCAATAATGGAAGTGCTGAACCGTCTGAAGGGGCCGTTTAACGTCAGCGCGCCTGCATTGGCGGCAGCAAAAGCAGCGTTGGAAGATACCGTTTATACTGAGCATTGCCGGGCAGAGAACGAAAAATGGCGTGGTTGGCTGGCCGCCGAGCTGGGTAAAATAGGCATCCCGTCAGACCCTTCTTTTGCAAACTTTATCCTGATACGCTTTGGCTCATCCGATGAAGCGCAAGCCGCTAATGCGCATTTGCAGGACAATGGCTTGATCGTGCGGTTGGTAGCGAATTACAATCTGCCCGCAGCCATGCGTATCACAATTGGTGATGAAGCATCCTGCCGTCAGCTTGTGGCGGCATTGACTGAATTCAAGGCAAGAACATGACTGTGATTTACAAAAAAGTAGCTCTGATCGGATTAGGATTAATCGCAGGCTCTATTGCGCACGCAATACGCCGCGCAGGATTGGCCGAGACTATAATCGGCACTGCGCGCTCTGCAGATACCCGCGATATCGCCCGTGACATCAAGCTTTGCGATGAGATCTACGATACGGCGGAAGAGGCGGTCAAAGATGCCGATCTGGTTGTTCTGGCAGTGCCCGTGGGCGCAATGGCTGCGGTTGCAGCAGAGATCGGCCCGCATCTGAAAGCTGGGGCAACGCTAAGCGATGTGGGCTCGGTAAAGGCTTCTGTTATCAAAAATGTAGCGCCTTTTGTACCTAGCAGCGTGCATTTTATTCCCGCGCACCCATTAGCAGGCACTGAACATTCGGGCCCGCGTGCGGGTTTTGCCGAGTTGTTCGACAATCGCTGGTGCATCCTTGTGCCCGTAGAAAATACCGATAAAACCGCACTTGCCGATTTGCGCGGCTTTTGGCAGGCTCTTGGATCAAATGTGGAAGTAATGGACGCACAGCACCACGATCTGGTGCTGGCGGTTACATCACATGCACCGCACCTGATTGCTTACACAATGGTCGGTGTGGCCGATGACCTTAGTCGTGTCACTGACAAAGAAGTGATCAACTTCTCTGCCGCAGGATTTCGCGACTTTACCCGTATTGCCGCCTCTGATCCCACTATGTGGCGTGATGTATTTTTGAATAATAAAGAAGCTACATTGGAAATTCTGGGCCGATTTACGGAAGAACTATTTGATCTTCAGCGTGCTATTCGCCATGGTGACGGTGATTTTCTACATGATTATTTTACGCGGACACGGGCGATCAGACGTGGTATCATTGAAGCAGGGCAAGATACAGACGCGCCGGATTTTGGACGGGGTCTGACCAAGGAGAGCTGATCGTAATGATCAAAACCTGCGCAGGTTTGACTGTGTTTTTAATGCTGACAACAACAGCACAAGCCAGCTTTGCGCCTATAACATCACCGATACCACGGTTTCGCGGTGGTGGGCAGATTGTGGCATATATTGCCCCGAAATATATTGCCCCTAACGCATTGAAAATTTCCCCTATTGCGCGATTGCGCAGTAGCAAGAATGCAGCGTTTCATACGCAAACCAGGCAGGAAATCACCACATTGGTGCAAATTGCAGAAACCGAGCGCCAAGCAGAGGGCTTTCAACGTGCCAAAGTAACACCTATGACAACATCGCGTGTGACTATCGGCATAACCGCAATAAGCCGCTCTATAGTGCCGCGCTTACGCCCGAATAACCTGACAAGAAACGCGGCACAGCGGCGCGTTGTTGCCGCAGCACCTACAATTCAAACCCCCAAACGTCGTCGTGCCTCACGCAGGGGATCGGTTTGTGGTGTGCGCAGTATCAGGGGTGTAAATGCCCCGCGGATCAGCGGGCGTGGCAGCTGCGGTATTGCCAACCCAGTAAAAGTGACCGAAGTCGCAGGCATTCCGTTGACGCGCGAACTGGTGGTGAACTGCACCACAGCCAAACGATTGGATAGATGGGTGGCACGATCAGTTAAACCAACGATCGGACGCAAAGGCGGCGGCTTGGCTTCAATCCAGATCATCGGTGGTTATGCGTGTCGATCGCGTAACAGTAAACGCGGGGCGAAACTGTCGGAACATGCGAAGGGCAATGCGGTTGATATTGCCGGATTCAAGTTGAAAAACGGAACAATTTACAGTGTGAAAAGGGATTGGCGCCGTGGGCGAGGCAAGTCAAGCTTGCGTAGAATTCACAAATCTGCCTGTGGCCCGTTTGGCACGGTTCTTGGCCCTAATGCAGATCGGCATCATCAGGATCATTTCCACTTGGACATCGCCCGACACCGTAGTGGTTCTTATTGTCGTTAGAGAGCACTCTAACAAAATTGTTGTAACCTTCTTCGTATTTGCGGCAGATAAATGTCGCCCTTAGACACTCTGACCTTTGCAAAACCGCCATAGTTGACCCATTGGATATCAAGGGAGTGTGATACATTGAAAATTGGTTTTATCGGTCTGGGGAATGTTGGCGGCAAGCTGTCTGGCAGTCTGTTACGCAACGGGGTTGATTTGACGGTTCACGATCTAAACGATCAACTGGTCGATAAAATGGTGGCCCTTGGTGCGCATCGGGGGAAAGGCTCTGCACAGATGATGCATGATTGTGATGCGGTGATCACATGCCTGCCGTCACCTGTGGCCTCGGCCAGTGTGATGGAAGATAAGGGAGGTCTTTTAGAGGCGATGGGGCCGGGTAAAATCTGGATGGAAATGTCCACCACCGATGAAGCTGAGGTTAAACGTCTTGGCGCAAAAGTGGCCGCACTGGGCGGCGCGGCTGTGGATTGCCCGGTGTCTGGCGGTTGTCACCGTGCTGACACTGGCAATATTTCTATTTTTGCAGGCTGTGACCGCGCGACCTTTGAACGGATATTACCATTGTTAACCACGATGGGCAGGCGGGTTTTGCATACGGGCGATCTGGGGTCTGCCAGTGTGTTAAAAGTGCTGACAAACTATCTGGCAACCGCCAATCTGATCACCTGTAGTGAAGCTTTGGTGGTGGCAAAAGCGGCAGGGATGGATTTGAATACGGCCTATGAGGCGATTAAAATAAGTTCGGGCACATCGTTTGTGCATGAAACTGAAAGTCAGGTGATCTTGAACGGGTCGCGTGACATTAGTTTCACCATGGATCTGGTTCTCAAAGACATCGGGCTGTTTCAGGATGTGGCAGACAGGGCCGGGGTGCCGCTAGAGATTAATCCGTTGATGATCAAGATATTCGAAGACGGCATTGCCCGTTTTGGGCCGCGTGAATTGTCTCCAAACATCATCAAACGGCTGGAACAGGCAACGGGCTTGGATATCCGCGCCCCTGGTTTTCCACCCGAAATGACCGATAACGAAGCAGAAGAAACAGGGCATGAGGTGGTGCCGACAAGATCAGCCTAAAGCAGGTTTAACGTTTCAGACGCGGGGCAGGGCCGATGGGGATAGGGCCAATGCTCATCACCCTGTTGGAGAAACTTAACGGCACATCCAGCGTATCTTTGTTACCCGAAAGCAAGGCGATCAGGCCTAAACCGGTTTCCAACGATTGCCCTGTCGCTATATCTAAGGCCCCCGATGCCACTGCCAATTGGATCATTTCACGCCAATTTTTGGCCCGAACGGATAGTTTGCCGGTTGGATAACCGTTCGCATCCACAGTCACAGTACCCGTGGCCTGTATCTGTACCTCACCCCATTTTGCGTTAAATCTTGTTATATCAAGGCGACTAAGGTTGGGTTTTACCGCCTCAACCGCAATGCGATCCCAAGGGGCATCGAAATGGGCAGTGATATTTATGTCCACGGTTTCAAAATCAGCAGGTAAAAGCGATGTCGGGTCAATCTGCGCTTTTAGCGCCTTTGACGGCACAAAACCTTTGCCGTCAAAGGCGATATCATGGGCGAAAGCCGATGCCTCTGACTGGCGGGTCGCCAGTATGGCGGACGCTATAGAACTGGCTTCATCCGCACTGGTGCGGATCGTCAGATTTTCAAGGGTCAAGGTGGTGCGTTCCAGTGCCAGCGTTGTGCTGGGTTTAAACACCAGACTGGCACGCATATCATCACTGGTGATGGTGTATTTATGGTGCGGCGTAGAAACCACTTGGCTATCAGGCCATGCCGCGATGAAATGGTTTGGCTTATAACTTAGCGACAGAATTTGGAATTCAGGAACCTGCCAGGCCCAACCGTATTGCGGATCAGCCAGATTAAAATCTGTCACTGTGGTGTCAAACCGATTAGGAAAACCGTGTACCTCTAGGCTGGAATATTCGGCCACCCAACCCTCTTCCTGGCGATCTTGCAACCAGGTTTTGGTGGCGGTTTCAAGCGCGCTTGAACCTACAAACCAGTAACCGAACCAAGCGAAAGCTGCAAATAAGCAGATACCAATAATTGTACGCATGAATTTACCCTGTTTTCATCTAAATCCGTGCGCGTTATAGCAGTTATAATTATGGGGGCCAGTACAATGGTGGAAAACGGGTTTTGGGTATTCGGATACGGCTCGCTGATATGGCAGCCCGATATTACTTATGCCAAAAAACACATCGCGAAGTTAGACGGATATGCCCGCAGTTTTTGCATGTGGTCGATCCACCATCGCGGCACTGATGATGACCCCGGTCTGGTCTTGGCACTGGATGAACATGCCGGGGCAGAATGCCATGGGGTGGCGTTTTTTGTCGGGCCAGATCATGCACCAAAAGCTATTGTGGATTTGCGCGCGCGTGAGCTGATCTCATCGGCCTATCTGGAAGTGACCCGTCCGGTTACGCTGGATACAGGCGACCGCGTGGATGCGCTTTGTTATGTGATCGACCCTGATCATGTGCAATATTGCGGCGGCATGGATTTGGAAAAACAGGCGCAAATCATCGCCACTGCCGTTGGCGGTCGCGGGCCTAACACAGAGTATCTCTATAACACCTGTAAAGGCATTGATGCGCTGGGTCTGGTTGATGACAATCTGGCGTTTTTGCAACGGCGCGTGGCAGAACTGGCGGGATCATAGCTGCTGGAATATGCTAAACCTTAACAAAACCTAAATTCAGATGATTCCATGCCCGCATATACCGTTCTGTCGCAAATCTTAACCGAAGTAACAAAACTGATAACGCAAAACCCCGCACTGTCGACATATGCCAATATGCCTGACATCCCCCTGCCATATGCGGCAGAAAAGCCCAACACGTTGCCGGTCGTCACTTTGCTTGCGGATATGGCAGTTAAATCCAGCCCCGAGACCCAAGCTTTGACGCAGGCAATTATTGGTGGTGCAGATCATCTGCGCTGGCAACACAGCTATAGTGTCGATCAGGTTGGGGCGGCCTATCTTAAAAAATACGGCTGGTTCAACCTAATTTCACCCGATGGCCCTTTTGTCAGCACGGAACTGCGCGTGTCTATGGGTATCTGGGGGCAGGGATTATATTATCCCGAACATTGGCATGAACCCGAAGAGAAATATTGTGTTTTGGCAGGCGGGGCTAAGTTTATGGCCAAGGGGCGGGCCCCAAGGTATGTGTACGCTGGCGGGATTGTGCATCACGAAAGTAACCAGCCTCATGCAATGGATATGAAAGATAGCCCCTTGCTTGCGCTGGCTATCTGGCGTGGCGGCGCATTGACGCGACCTTCACATATTTAGCAAATCATTAACCGCGTAGTGTGTTTAAAACTTGAATTTTAACGGGTTCGAAACTTTCAGGGGCACTGGCCCCGCGCGAAAGCACTTGCAGCCCCACAATCAATGAACGCAGCACAAGGGCTGTGGTTTTCGGGTTAATATGTGCAGGAATTGAGCCGTCATTTTGGCCGCGCTTGATATTTTTCTCGAAGAAATCTTTTAGGTTATCCAACGACTTAGTGACCATTTTTTGAATGTCTGTATCATGATGCGGCAAATCCAGCGCTGTGTTCACCAGCAAACACCCCTTATTGGCGGGATTGCTGCAATTATGGTTAATCACATGGTCAAATAAACCCGTGATCGCATCTAACGGGGCATCTATCGCGTTCATCTTCATTAATGTGCGTTGAGTGCGGTCCCGGTCATATTGTTTCAGGGCTTGTATGAAGAGTTTTTTCTTTGAGCCAAATGCGTTGTAAAGACTGCCTTTGTTAATGTCCATGGCTTTGGTCAGATCAGTCATCGATGCGGCCGCATATCCTTTATGCCAAAAAACCGCGATTGCACGTGCAATCACATCTTCCATTTCAAATGTTTTTTCCCAGGGCATGACCGGCACTTTCATTGCTTATAGTTACATATAACAGTTTTATACCGTTCGTTCAAGATGTGTATTGACCGAACGGTATAAATAAATTATGCAGGGTTTATACCAAATGGTTTAAAAAGTGAATTTAACATCACAAAGGAAAATATGATGACACAGTTTGACTTGCACACAATCGAAACTGCCCCCGAAGGCAGTAAGAAAATTATGGAAGGGGCAACCGCTAAATTCAAGTTTCTGCCAAATCTTTTAGGCAAAATGGCCGAAGCCCCCGCTACATTGGAAGCCTATACCACTTTGTCCGGTATTTTTGACAAGGCTGATCTGTCAGGCACCGAACGTCAGGTTATCATGATGACCGTGAACCGTTTGAACGGCTGTACATATTGCATGGCAGCGCATTCAAAAATCTCACGCATGTCAGGCGTTGAAGAGGACGTGATCCAGTCATTGCGCGCAAATACGGCGATTGCCGACCCCAAACTGGAAGCGTTACGCCAGTTCACCATCGTGATGCACGACAACCGTGGTTGGCCAAAAGATGAAGATGTGCAAGCATTTTTGGCTGCCGGTTACACCAAACAGACCATGTTGGAAGTGGTTTTGGGCATCAGCTATAAAACCATATCAAACTACACCAACCATTTGGCGCAAACACCTGTGGATGACGTGTTCAACGCAGATGTGTGGGAAGAAGCCTAAGCCCAAACGAAAAGGGCGCAGTTTGTTGACTGCGCCCTTTTCAAAATACCCTGATCTATGTCGGGTTTTCCACATATAGCAACAACGGCTCGGTCTTGGTAATGAGAACACTTTCACCAAGGGCCGTTACCTGCCCTTCGGGCCATTCGGCGCGCCAGCGCATGTCGTTAACTTGGACCACACCAAAACCGCGCTCGAACTCCAGTACTTTTGCCGTCCGGCCGACCAGTTGAGAGGCGCGATTGTTAAGTGTCTCATCGCCTACCTCGCCGCCATCACCGTATTTGTTCAGTAAATACCGGCCTAAAAATGTCAGGATGATAGATATAATAGCGAACAAGAATATCTGCATTGTGCCGGACATATTGGGTGCCAGCATCAAAATACCGGCCATACACAGGGCTGCCAAGCCCGGCCAGATCAGAAAAAACGTCATTGTCGCCATTTCAATTGAGCCAAGCACAAAGGCTGCTATAACCCACCACCACGGCGACATACCGGTTAATATTTGAAAAATATCCATGCTAAATCCTTTCGAACCAACTACTTAGTGCCTTTGCCTGTAACGGCTTTGGCAATATCTGCAATACCGCCGATAGACCCGATCAGGCTGGATGCTTCCAAGGGGATCATCACGGTTTTGGCGGATGGTGATGATGCGATGTCGCGAAGAGCTTCGGTATACTTTTGTGCCACAAAATAGTTAACAGCTTGAATATCACCCTTGGCAATCGCTTCAGACACCATTTGCGTGGCTTTTGCTTCAGCTTCTGCGGAACGTTCGCGTGCTTCCGCATCCAAAAACGCGGCTTGTTTACGGCCTTCAGCCTCACGGATTTGGGCCTCGCGTTCGCCTTCCGCTTTCAGGATTGCAGATTGTTTATGACCTTCGGCCTGCAAAATATCAGCACGTTTCATGCGTTCAGCTTTCATTTGGCGGGCCATCGCCTCGCTGATGTCAGGCGGTGGTGCCAAATCCTTAATTTCAACACGTGTCACTTTCAAACCCCACGGATGTGCTGCTTCATCGATCACACTCAAAAGTTTTGCGTTGATCATTTCACGGTTGGACAGGGATTGATCAAGATCCATTGAACCCAATACGGAACGTATGTTGGTTTGGCTCAAGTTCGATAGGGCCCGTCGAAGATCAAGCACCTCATAAGCCGCTTTTGCAGCATCGACGACCTGATAAAATGTCACCGCATCAGCCATAATCATCGCGTTGTCTTTGGTGATCACTTCTTGGGTTTCAATATCCAGAACGGTTTCCATCATGTTAATCTTATTACCGACCTTATCCATGAACGGGATCAAAAAATTCATGCCCGGTTTTAGGGTGCGGATGTAACGGCCGAAACGTTCAACAGTCCATTCCTCACCTTGCGGCACGGATTTGACCATCATTAAGATTAGAATAAAGGCGAAGACCAGTAAAAATAGTGCAGAGCCAGCACTGGCCCCAAGGCCTGAAAGTTGTTCCATTTCGAATATCCCATTTGTTGATTGCTTGTCTTATACTTGGTTATTTATTTGGAAAATTCAATGATTTAACGAATGTAGTCAAATATAAACTTAGCAATTGGCATATCTGTATGTCCAAGCTATTCTGTACCTTAAATATAAAAGTGATAAAAGCAGACGCATAAAATGGTACAGGCAGAAACAACAATACCACCGCAATTCAGCCAACCCGTAAAGCAGATCATTTGGATGCTTACTGTGGTGGTTTTGACCGCTGTGGGAGGGTATTTTATATTTCCCGCCGTGGCTCCGATCTTTTTGTCGTCACCTTACCTGAACGGATTTATCCTACTGGTATTTTTCCTTGGCTTGTTATCCAGTTTTGGGCAAATGATCACTTTGGTTAAATCGGTCAGCTGGATAGAAGGGTTTGCATTGGCGCGCCCCGATAACGAAAATAAACGTGCCCCCGGGCTTTTAGCGTCTTTGGCAACTTTATTACGGAAACGCTCTGCCCGCCTGATGCTGACCTCTACATCGACACGCACAATATTAGACTCGGTTGCCACACGGCTGGATGAGGGCCGCGAGATTACCCGTTACATCATTAACCTGCTGATATTCCTAGGGCTATTAGGTACCTTCTACGGGCTTGCCACTACGGTGCCTGCCGTGGTTGATACTATCCGCCATCTGGCCCCGAAAGAAGGCCAGGATGCAATGAGTGTTTTCGGCAACCTGATGACCGGGCTGGAAACCCAGCTAGGCGGCATGGGTACCGCGTTCGGATCGTCCCTAATCGGCCTGACCGGATCATTGGTACTTGGTTTGCTAGATTTGTTTTCCGGCCACGGGCAAAATAGGTTCTTTCGCGAATTGGAAGAATGGCTGTCTTCCATTACCCGTCTTGGCATCTCTGCGGGCGGCGAAGGTGAAGAGGGATCATCTACCTCATTAATCGCCGAATTATTGGAACAGACAACATTACAGATCGAAAACCAGCAGGCGATATTAGGGCAGTTGAATGAACGGCGCACTGTGACCGATCAACGGATTGAAGCTTTGGGCAGCTCTGTGACGCAAATGGTTGAGGTGCAAGTCTCCTCACACGAGCGTACCCAACAGATTTTGGAACAAATCTCGACCAGCCATGAACATATTTCAGATGTGCTTGCGACCCAAGCCTATAAAGAAGAGATTGCCGTTTCTGCGCAAATGTCCGAACAACTGGAAAAAATCAACAAACTACTGACGCGCCTGATTGATGAAACACAGGCCGGGCGCAGAGACTCGATCGCGGAATTGCGTGGTGATCTGGCGATGCTGACAAAAGCCTTGCGTGGCAGGAGTTAAACCATGGCTATAATGCGGCGCAGCAATGGGCAGGTTTCGGGCAGTATATGGCCTGGCTTTGTTGATGCGATGACCGCTCTTTTGATGATCCTTATGTTTGTGCTGACGATATTTATGGTGGTGCAATTTGTTTTGCGCGAAACCATTACCGGGCAGGACGTGGAACTGGAAAGCCTGTCAATGCAAATCGCAGGCCTAGCAACGGCTTTGGGGCTGGAACAAACCCGTGCAAAAGGCTTAGAGGGTGAATTAAGCAACACTCAAGGGGATCTGCAATCAGCAGAGGCGCAAATTGCACAGCAATCGGCCCTGATCAGCAGCCTGACGACAGAAACCGCAGATCAAAAAACAAAAATTACATCGTTTGAACAACAGGTTGCCGGACTTTTGGGGGACCGGAATGCTTTGAATATGCGCCTGAATGATACGCAAACTTCGTTGGAAACATCACAATCGTCTTTGGCAACGACACAAGTGGCTTTGGACCGATTGGAAGGACTGCAAACAAAAACATTGTCTGAAAAAGAAGCGGTGCAATTGGCATTGGCTAAAGCCCGCAATGAAATAGATGTGCAAACTGAACAGGCACGTCTGGCCGCGGCCAGACGTGAGGCGTTGCAGGCACTGATTTCAGATCTCAGGACTGAAGCATCAACAAAGGATACGCAGCTTGCCGTGATTGCAAGTGATCTGGATGAAACCGAACGGCAAAGACTGGCTGAAGTTGCCGCCGTGTTGGCATTACAGGCGCGTTTGACAGAAACTGCGGGTGCGTTAGACGGCACGCAAGCGGACTTAAAGACAACACAAGGTGAATTAACCGCACTTCAAACAGATTTAACGGCAAAAGACACCAAGCTTGTGCAAGCAACAGATGCTTTAAGTGACGCGGAAAAACTACGCCTTATCGAACTGGTCGCAACCAAGGCCTTGCGGGAGCGCTTGAAAAATTCACAAGATGAACTGACAGCGATGACATTGGCTTTAGAACAAAAACGCAAGCAAGCAGAAGATACTCTAACATTACTGGCAGCAGCCGAGGTGGCAAAAACAACCGCAAGTGATCTGGCGGACAGGCGTTTAAGCGATCAGGAAAAAGCGGCGGCGTTACTGGCACAGGCTAACGCTTTGCTGAAAGGCGAACAAGGATTGTCAGCCGAAAGCCAGCGTAAGGTTGCTTTGTTGAACCAGCAGACCAACGCATTGCGCGGGCAGTTGAATGCGCTGCAAAACCTGCTTGATGCCTCAAAAGCAGAAGACACCGAGGCGCAAATCCAGATTGAAAGCCTTGGGGCGAACCTGAATTCTGCCTTGGCCAAGGTTGCAGCCGAACAAAAACGCCGTGCAGAGCTGGAAGAGATTGAACGGGTGCGTCTGGAAGCAGAAGCTGTTGATCTTAAAAAATTCCGGTCAGAGTTTTTTGGCCGCCTGCGGGATGTACTGGGGGCACAAGACGGCATTCGTATTGTCGGTGATCGGTTTGTGTTCTCGTCCGAGGTCCTGTTCGGGGCGGGATCTGCTGATCTGGGTGATGGTGGCAAGATCGAGATCCGCAAAATTGCCAACATTATTCAGGATGTGGCAGACCAGATCCCACCAGAAATCGACTGGATTTTACGGGTGGATGGGCACACTGATAATACGCAATTAAGCGGTTTCGGCGCGTTTCGCGATAACTGGGAACTCAGTCAGGCGCGCGCCTTGGCCGTGGTGCGGTATTTAATTGATGATCTGGGGATACCGGCAAAACGGCTGGCTGCAAACGGCTTTGGTGAGTTTCAGCCCATTGCACAGGGTGACAGCCCTGAAGCACTGGCTGCGAACCGCCGTATCGAGTTGAAGTTTACCGAGAAATAAGACGGTTAAAGTGCCGCTGCCAGATACCAGGTATCAAGTTCACCCTTGCCCTTGATCTCTACTTTGCCACGCTTTTCGAAGTGGAATGTTTTATCCAATAGTTTCTTGGTCTGATGTGTTACCTGAATTTTCCCGCATGCGCCGGAACTTTCCAGACGGGACGCGGTATTTACTGTATCACCCCAAACATCATAAAGCGGTTTTTTGGTGCCGATAACACCGGCAACCGCTGGCCCTATGTGCACACCGATGCGCAGTTCCACAGCCTCATTGGTTTCAGCCGCATATTTGCGGGTCTCTTCCAGCATCTCCAAGGCCATATAAGCCACGCGGGTTGCGTGATCTACCTGCGGGTCCGGCATCCCACCGGCCACCATAAAAGCGTCACCTATGGTTTTGATCTTTTCCAGCCCGTATTTTTCGGCCAACAAGTCAAACCGAGTGAACAGGTTATTCAAAAATTGCACCAGATCTCTAGGGTTTTGGCTTTGCGCACGCGGGGTAAAATCGACTATATCGGCAAAAAGAATACTCACATTATCATGGCTTTCGGCAATGGTTTCACCCTGATTGCGTTTCAATTGCGCCGCAATCGATGAAGGCAATATATTGGCCAGTAAATTTTCTGAATACTTGTATTCATTTTCCAATGCATCTTCGGCAAGTTGTGCCAGATAAAAAGCGTAATAGACCATACAGTATATAAACAGCATGGATAGAACGATGGCTGAAAAATGCAGGCTGATAATAAAAAATGGCGTCAAGTGCAGGAATACAGCCATTGGTATCATGTGGTAGTCAAAATAAATAAACAGGCCGATTTGTACCGTGAACGATAGGATCGAAAGTGGGTTCTGATAGACGCCCATAATCAGGATTGCACTGGCTGCACCTGCTAAAAAGTAAAAATGCACACCGCTTGCTGAACCAAAAATAAATATAAGCGAACATCCATAGCCCAGCCACATGGTTAAATTATATACGGACCCCAGATAAGGGTGTTTTCTGTTCAAAAACGGTGTGGCTAGAATTGTGGTTCCAATGATCAGCAAAAGAAAAATCGCCCACTTCAGCTGATTAAAATCGTATAATGCGAACAAAGTGGCATGTATGAGGGATAATACGGCAGTTACCGAAATCATGACATTGGTCAGAATAATGCGTTGTGTCTGTCGTTTCGAATAGTTTGCAGAACCAATGTGCAGCCATGTTGAAATTGCAGATTTCACACCTGATACACTCGATAATCCCACCATCACTAAATACCCCATATGTTAAGGCTTTAGTGTAAAATCGGGTTTACGCAAGAAAAAACGCGCTCTAGTTGTAAATTAGGCGCGGTTTTCATGTCACTTGGCGGTTAGCAAAGGCGGTTTACTTTTGGATATTTTGCGTTTTTCCGGTTCTTCAATATCCAAGGTTAATATATCATCTTTAGTGTCCACTTTCACTAGGCCGCCTTTGGATAGTTTGCCAAACAGCAGTTCTTCGGCCAGTGGTTTTTTGATATATTCTTGAATGACGCGGGCCAAAGGACGGGCCCCCATTTTATCATCATAACCTTTTTTACCTAGCCATTCGGCAGCGCGGCGCGTCAGCTCTATAGACACATTGCGATCCATCAATTGTGCTTCCAGTTGTACCACAAACTTATCAACCACTTTGATGATGGTTTCGGGTGCCAATGGGGCAAAACTGATCGTGGCATCCAGCCGATTGCGAAACTCGGGGCTGAACGTGCGTTCTATTGCTGCAGTGTCTTCGCCTGTCCGCCGGCTACGGCCAAAGCCGATGGCTTCTTTTGCCATTTCAGATGCCCCTGCATTGGTGGTCATGATCAGTACCACATTACGGAAATCCGTGGTGCGGCCATTATGATCGGTCAGCTTGCCGTGATCCATCACCTGCAACAGGATATTAAAGACATCGGGGTGGGCTTTTTCGATCTCGTCCATTAGCAACACACAATGCGGGGTTTGGTCGACCTGATCGGTCAGTTGCCCGCCCTGATCAAAGCCAACATAACCCGGCGGTGCCCCGATCAGGCGACTGATCGCATGTTTTTCCATGTATTCGGACATGTCAAACCGCAGCAGTTCCACACCCAGCGTATCGGCCAGTTGTTTGGCAACTTCGGTTTTACCAACACCCGTTGGCCCTGCGAACAGGTAATTGCCGATAGGTTTTTCAGGCTCGCGCAGACCTGCGCGCGATAGTTTGATAGCCGAGGCCAAAGCTTCAATCGCATTATCTTGCCCGAACACCACGCGTTTCAGGGATGCTTCCAGATCTTTCAACAATTCGGTATCATCTTTGGAAACGTTTTTCGGTGGAATGCGTGCAATCTTTGCGACCACGGTTTCAATCTCTCTCACGCCAATGGTTTTACGCCGTTTGCTTTCAGGGATCACATGTTGATAGGCCCCTGCCTCATCAATCACATCGATGGCTTTATCGGGCAATTTGCGACCATGAATGTAGCGCGCGGATAATTCCACGGCTGATTTCAGCGCATCAAGCGTGTATTTCACATCATGATGCTCTTCGAAATAAGGCTTCAGACCTTTCAGAATTTTGATCGCATCCTCGGTAGAGGGTTCTTTTACGTCAATTTTCTGGAACCGACGGGAAAGTGCGTGATCTTTTTCGAAATGCTGACGGTACTCTTTATAGGTGGTTGACCCCATGCAGCGCAGTTTGCCGCCCTGCAATGCGGGTTTCAGCAGGTTGGATGCATCCATGGCGCCACCAGATGTGGCGCCCGCACCGATCACGGTGTGGATTTCGTCAATAAACAACACCGCATCAGGGTGCTCTTCCAATTCGGTCATCACCGCTTTCAGGCGTTCTTCAAAGTCACCACGATAGCGGGTGCCTGCCAGAAGTGCGCCCATATCCAGCGAATAAATCGTACTCTTTGATAACACTTCAGGAATGTCACCTGTCACAATCTTATGGGCCAGACCCTCTGCGATGGCGGTTTTGCCGACACCGGGGTCGCCAACCAGAATAGGGTTGTTTTTGCGCCGCCGGCACAGCACTTGAATAGAGCGTTCAACTTCGTGTTCGCGGCCGATTAAGGGGTCAATGTCACCGGTTGCTGCTTTAGCGTTCAGATCAACGCAGTATTTCCCCAAAGCGGTTTCATCTTCTTGGGGTTTTTCGGCAGTATCCACGTGTTCTATTTCTTCATCGGCACCTGTGATTTCACGCGCTTCACCAAAAGCAGCATCTTTGGCAATACCGTGTGAGATAAAGTTGACCGCGTCATAACGGGTCATATCCTGTTCTTGCAGAAAATAGGCGGCATGGCTTTCGCGCTCAGCGAAAATGGCAACCAGAACGTTGGCGCCGGTCACTTCATTGCGGCCAGAGCTTTGCACATGGATGGCGGCACGTTGCACCACACGCTGAAATGCTGTGGTCGGCGAGGCTTCCACCCCGTCCACGTCTGTTACCAGACTGTCCAGTTGGGTATCCAGAAAATCCATCAGATTACGGCGTAAAACACCAATATCAACTTCACAGGCACGCAGGACGCGCGCCGCATCATCTTCGTCCACCAGAGCCAGAAGAAGGTGTTCCAGGGTGGCCAGTTCATGTTTGCGTGCGGTGGCAAGGGCCAGTGCAGTATGAATGGCGGTTTCTAGGCTGCTCGAGAATGAGGGCATTGATTGCTCCTTTTGATCTTTCGAAAACCCGTTACATGGGTCTTTTGACACTTACACCTTTAAACTTCGTCTATATTAAGAAAGCTTCAAGGGTTTTTTTGAAATTATGTACAACAAAGTCGAAATCTAGCAAAAAAAATGTAGATTTGTGCCTATTTTCGCACCTTAGGCTGTAATAAAATTTTTGGTCTAACCCGTTCGGCTTCTTTGAAAAGTGAAAATGTCTGGCCGACGTAGTTCACAGCCGCCGCAATATGATCAAGATATTGGGCCAATTCGGGCGTATATTCAGCCTCGGTCATTGATACAGTACGGTCTTGCGGCAAGGTTTCAAATTGCACGTAAAACCACGGATCACCGCGTTTCAGAATTAGGTCTTGTGACGTGTCATGCCACTCAAAGGCCCACATCATGGGGCGGGGCCAGTTGTGAATGGCAAACCGCCCGCCGAAAATTGTGCCGGGAAACGTGGTTTTATTGTAATGCATGAACGCGGCAAGCTGTGTCATGTATACGGGTTCGTCGGCGACGAACAGATAGGGCAGGGATACTTGAATTGTCGGGCGGTCTTTGTAACGCCATTCCTTTTCAGTCGTTACATGCAGTTTTTTGCTCAGAACATTGGCCCGCACTGGACTGGCATCGCCCAGCATATTGCGTAGGCCCGGTTTGCCTTCTTTGTCACGTACAAAACGCAAGTGCATATCAAATGGTACGCGGATCATGAAATAACGGCTTTCCATGTTGATGATCGCAGGGCAACGCGCTGCGGATTTCGCGTGTTGGCGGTTCACGTCTGCAGAGCGCACCCGTTCTGGTGGGTAATAAACCACACCTGATTTCTGCTGGTTTAACAGCCAACCGATTTGAACGGGGCCGGAACGTGGTGGTTCTGTTGATTTCGGGTCTTCTTTGAACCAGTCTGATAAAGCCATGAAACTACCCTTTAAAACCGATCTTTGCGGCTACGGATTTCACCAAAAACTGCAGCGTCACTTGCATCTGCCATCGCCATCAATGCTTTGACCTCTGGTAGGTCAGCCCGCAAGAACGGGTTGGTGGCTTTTTCCAGACCAATGCTGGCAGGCACCGTTGGAATGTTGTTTGCGCGCTTATCTTCAATATCTTTGATACGGGCCTGTAAAACAGCGTTGTCAGGCTCAATGGTCAGTGCGAACTTTGCGTTACTCATGGTGTATTCGTGGCCCGAATAAACCAATGTGTCGTCTGGCAGGGCTTTGAACTTCTGCAATGAGTGCCACATCATCGGAAAATCACCTTCAAACACACGACCGCAGCCCAAAGCCATCAGGCTGTCAGCAGAAAACACGGCACTTGCGGCTTTAAACAGGAACGCAATATGGCCGATCGTGTGGCCCGATACATCCAATATATCACAGGTCTCATTGCCCAGCTTGAACGTGTCGCCCTCGGTCAGTGCCAGATCCAGTGATGGCAGACGCTGGCTGTCGGCGGCGGCACCGTAAACCTGTGCCTTGGTGGCGTTGCGCAGTTCTTCCAGCCCGTCGATATGGTCGTAATGGTGATGCGTGATCAGGATTTGGTGTAAGGGCCAGTTCAAATCCTTCAACACACCCAGTATTGGCCCTGCTTCTGGCACATCGACTACGGCCACTTGGCCACTATCCTCATCACGGATCAGGTAAGCATAATTATCAGCAAGGCAGGGGATAGTTATAATTTGCAAAGGCATAGAACTCTTATCCAGTTATTGCTAGGTTGCTTTGATTCTGACTGATCTAACCATGGGATGCAATGCATTTAGATGTAATAAAATTACGGGCGTTTTACTACCGCACCAAATTGGGGCGTATTGTGCAACGTGCCTTGCGCAAAGAGATCGTGCGGCTTTGGCCCGATGCTAAAGGCCAGACCGTAGCGGGTTTCGGGTTTGCCGCCCCGATGCTGCGACCGTTTTTGAAAAACGCGCGGCGGGTGACCTGTTTTATGCCCGGCCCCCAAGGCGTGATGGCCTGGCCTGAAGGTAAGGACAATCATTCGGTTTTGACAGGCGAAACCATGTGGCCGGTTGCGACCGGCTATATCGACCGCCTGATTGTGTTGCACGGGCTTGAAACCAGCGTAAACTCTGACGCTTTGCTGGACGAGATATGGCGTGTGCTTGGCCCCGGTGGGCGGGTGTTGTTTATTGTGCCGAACAGATCGGGTCTGTGGGCGCGTAGTGATGCGACGCCATTTGGTTATGGCCGTCCCTACAGTTTGAAACAGCTTGAAAGCCAGTTGCAAAAGCACCGGTTTTTGCCCGAACGCCATATCGCGGCACTTTATGCCATTCCATCGCATCGGCCAATAGGGTTGAAAATCGCACAGATGCTGGAAGGCTTCAGTTTGAAAGTCGCGATGCCGTTTGCCGCAGGCGTGGTGATGGTGGAGGCAACCAAACAGGTTTACGCGCCAACCCAATCTGGCTTGGGTGCCGCAGTGCGCCGCCCGTTGGGTGCATTGGAAGGCATAGCAAAGCCTGCCAGTAAGCCGGTGTCGGGCAGAACGACTTTAGACAAGAAAACGACCTAAATAGGTCGGAATCGCCACCTTGAAAGGTCAAACAAAAGGGATAAATCCACTTTATTTGACGCGGTTTGTCGCATATTTTACGTAAGTATTTGTTTTTAAATGATTTCACCTTTTTCGCTAACGTAAGCATAAGTGTTGCAGATTCACGGACGCTTTGTTAATACCGCCCAAGATTTCGGGGGATTTTGCTTCTCTTGATATGTGCTGCCCTCAGGGTTCCCTATGGGTCACAATAACTTCGAAAGGTTCTATGTGTCTGACACTGGTTCTATATCATCGGGAATTGCAGCGCGTTATGCGACTGCGATTTTTGAATTGGCAAAAGATGCCAAACAACTGCCGGCCGTTGAAAAAGACTTCGACGCATTGGCAGTAGCACTGGATGAAAGCGACGCGTTAAGCGATCTGATCTCATCACCTGTATATTCGCGTGACGACATGGCTTCTGCCATTGCCGCCATTGCGAAGAAAATGAAATTATCAAAGGATGTAGCAAGCACGTTAGGCCTGATGGCTTCTAAACGTCGTTTGTTCGTTCTGCCTTCACTGATTAACGCAGTGAAAGAGATGATCGCTGAGGAAAAGGGCGAAGTAACTGCGGAAGTGACCGCAGCTAAAGCCCTGACTAAGGCGCAACAAGACAAACTTGCCAAGACGCTAGCCGCGACTGTGGGTAAGGATGTAAAAGTGACTGTCTCCATCGATGAAACGCTCATCGGGGGTTTGATCGTTAAAGTGGGTTCGAAAATGATTGATAGTTCAATCCGTTCGAAACTCTCCAATCTTCAAAATGCAATGAAAGAGGTCGGGTAATGGGTATCCAAGCTGCAGAAATTTCTGCGATCCTCAAAGATCAGATTAAGAATTTCGGTAAAGAAGCCGAAGTGGCTGAAGTTGGCCGCGTTCTATCTGTCGGTGATGGTATCGCACGTGTACACGGGCTGGACAATGTCCAAGCCGGTGAGATGGTTGAATTCCCCGGTGGTATCCGCGGAATGGCCTTGAACCTTGAAGCTGACAACGTTGGTGTTGTGATTTTCGGTTCTGACAGCACCATTAAAGAAGGCGACACTGTTAAGCGTACCAACGCGATTGTGGATGTACCTGTTGGCCCAGAATTGCTGGGCCGCGTAGTGGATGGTCTGGGTAACCCGATTGACGGCAAAGGCCCGATCAAGACCAAGTTGCGCTCTACTGCTGATGTGAAAGCGCCGGGTATTATCCCGCGTAAATCAGTACACGAGCCTATGGCGACAGGTCTGAAAACGGTTGATGCATTGATCCCGGTTGGCCGTGGCCAACGCGAATTGATCATTGGTGACCGTCAAACAGGTAAAACAGCGATCGCACTTGATACGATCCTGAACCAAAAATCATATAACGATGCCTCTGGTAAAGATGACAAGAACAAGCTGTTTTGTATCTATGTGGCCATCGGTCAAAAACGTTCAACTGTTGCGCAGTTGGTGAAGAAGCTGGAAGAAAAAGGCGCGATGGAATATTCCATCGTGGTTGCTGCTACCGCGTCCGATCCTGCACCGATGCAATTCTTGGCACCTTATGCCGCGACTTCCATGGGTGAGTATTTCCGTGACAACGGTATGCACGCACTGATGATTTATGATGACTTGACCAAACAAGCGGTTGCTTATCGTCAAATGTCATTGCTGTTGCGTCGCCCACCGGGACGTGAAGCTTATCCGGGTGACGTTTTCTATTTGCACTCCAGACTTCTTGAGCGTTCAGCGAAACTGAATGAAGATAATGGCGGCGGTTCTTTGACAGCTTTACCTGTGATCGAAACCCAAGGTGGTGACGTGTCTGCGTTTATTCCGACAAACGTGATTTCCATCACCGACGGTCAGATTTTCTTGGAAACTGAATTGTTCTACCAAGGTATCCGTCCTGCGTTGAACACAGGTCTGTCTGTGTCGCGTGTGGGGTCATCCGCGCAAACAAACGCGATGAAATCTGTTGCGGGGTCGATCAAGTTGGAATTGGCGCAATACCGCGAAATGGCAGCTTTTGCTCAGTTTGGTTCTGATCTGGATGCCTCAACACAGGCCCTTCTAGCCCGTGGCGAACGTTTGACAGAATTGCTGAAACAACCGCAGTATTCACCGCTGACAACAGCCGAGCAGGTTATCGTGCTTTATGCAGGTACCAAAGGTTTCTTGGACAAGGTGGATGTGAAGTCTGTTGGTCGTTATGAAGCTGATCTGTTGGCGCTCTTGCGTAACAAACACACTGATTTGCTGGAATGGATCGCTACAGAAGATCCAAAGATCAAAGGCGAAGCCGAAGACAAGATCAAAGCCGTTGTAGAATCTTTCACTAAAGATTTTGCGTAAACCCGAGGCCTTTTTGGAATAGGAGTTTGGATAGATGCCAAACCTCAAGGACCTAAAAACACGGATCCAAAGCGTAAAGAATACGCGTAAGATCACCAAGGCCATGCAGATGGTAGCAGCGGCAAAATTGCGCCGTGCACAAGAGGCAGCCGAAGCAGGCCGCCCCTATGCGGACCGGATGAATGCGGTAATGGCCAATTTGTCGGCAGCGGCAACAGGTGCGGGTGACGCACCTGAATTGCTGGCGGGTAATGGCAACGACAAAGTGCATTTGTTGGTTGTTGCAACTTCCGAACGCGGGCTTTGCGGTGGTTTTAACTCTTCTATCGTGAAACTTGCACGTGCCAAGACAATAGAATTGTTGGCCGCAGGCAAGACCGTGAAAATGTTGACCGTTGGCAAAAAAGGCCGCGAGCAATTGAAGCGTGATTATGAAGACATTATGATCAAACACGTTGATCTGTCAGACGTGAAACGCATCGGTTACGTTAATGCGCAAAATATTGCCACTGACATATTGGCCCGCTTTAAAGCTGGTGAATTTGATGTGGCAACGATTTTTTACAACAAATTCGAAACTGTGATGAGTCAGGTGCCAACAACGTTGCAACTGATCCCCGCATCTTTTGAAGCTGATGAAAAAGAAGAAGCCGCATTTTATGACTATGAACCGAGTGAAGAGGAATTGCTGGCGGAATTATTGCCACGTGCCCTGACAACCCAAGTGTTCACAGCCCTGTTGGAAAACGGTGCGTCAGAACAAGGTGCGCGGATGTCTGCAATGGATAACGCAACCCGCAACGCTGGCGAAATGATCGACAAGCTGACCATTGTGTACAACCGTTCACGCCAAGCTGCGATTACAAACGAATTGATCGAGATTATCTCGGGCGCGGAAGCGCTTTAAGAAACTGGAGAAACCAAAATGGCGAAAGCTAAAGCAAAAGGTGCAACTGGCAAGATCGCTCAGATCATTGGCGCGGTTGTGGACGTTCATTTCGAAGGCGATTTGCCTGCGATCCTGGACGCGCTGACTACAGACAATAACGGCGTCAATCTGGTGCTGGAAGTGGCTCAACACTTGGGCGAAAACACTGTTCGTACCATTGCGATGGACGCGACCGAAGGTTTGGTACGTGGCCAAGCAGTAACTGATACTGGCAGTCAAATCACTGTTCCAACAGGCCCTGCAACATTGGGTCGTATTATGAACGTGGTTGGCGAGCCTGTGGATGAACTTGGCCCTGTTAAAACCAAAACATCACGTGCTATTCACGGCGATGCGCCGGAATTTGATGAACAGTCAACTGAAACTGAAATTCTGATAACAGGTATTAAAGTTGTGGACCTTCTGGCACCTTACACAAAAGGTGGTAAAATTGGTCTGTTCGGTGGTGCGGGTGTTGGTAAAACAGTTCTGATCATGGAATTGATCAACAACATCGCCAAAGTGCACTCTGGTCTGTCCGTGTTTGCGGGTGTGGGCGAGCGTACACGTGAAGGTAATGACCTTTACCACGAGATGATCGAGTCTGGTGTTATCGTTCCTGACGATATGGAAAAATCAAAAATCGCGCTTGTATACGGCCAAATGAATGAGCCTCCAGGTGCACGTATGCGTATTGCTTTGACCGGTCTGACACTGGCCGAGCAATTCCGCGACGAGTCTGGTGCAGACGTTCTGTTCTTCGTTGATAACATCTTCCGCTTTACCCAAGCGGGCGCTGAAGTGTCAGCACTGTTGGGCCGTATTCCATCAGCTGTGGGTTACCAACCAACACTGGCCACCGACATGGGTGCGATGCAAGAACGTATTGCCTCAACCAAAGCGGGTTCAATTACATCTGTGCAAGCCGTGTATGTGCCTGCGGATGACTTGACAGATCCGGCTCCTGCGACATCATTTGCTCACTTGGATGCGACAACCGTTCTGGATCGTGCCATCTCGGAAAAGGGTATTTATCCTGCGGTGGACCCATTGGGTTCAACATCGCGTTTGCTGGATCCATTGGTCATCGGTGATGAGCATTACACTGTGGCAACGGACGTACAACAAGTTCTACAGCGTTACAAATCTTTGCAAGATATCATCGCGATTTTGGGCATGGACGAGCTGTCAGAGGATGACAAACTGGCCGTGACACGCGCACGTAAGATCGAGCGTTTCTTGTCACAACCGTTTGACGTGGCTAAAGTGTTCACAGGTTCTGACGGTATTCAGGTGCCTTTGGAAGACACAATTGCATCGTTCAAAGCTGTTGTTGCGGGTGAATATGACCACCTGCCAGAAGCGGCTTTTTACATGGTTGGCGGTATCGCCGATGTGATTGCCAAAGCGGAAAAAATGGCGGCTGACGCTGCTTAATCGCAAAGAAGGGGCCTAAATATGGCTACTATTCAATTTGACCTTGTGTCACCAGAGCGTAAATTGGCTTCTATTGAGGCATCCGAAATTAACATTCCGGGTTCCGAAGGTGACTTCACCGCAATGGCTGATCACGCGCCTTTGCTGACCACGTTGCGCCCTGGCGTTATCAAAGTGATTGCGGGTAGTGATGTGGCAGAATATGTGGTCACAGGCGGTTTCGTGGAAGTTTCCGGTACAGCGGCTTCTGTTTTGGCGGAACATGCATTGCCAAAATCAGAAGTGACAACGGATGTTGTTAACGGCTTGGTGGAAATGGTGGAAGCGGCTGCTGAAGGCACAACTGGTGCTGAAAAAGACGTGGCCGACAAACGTGTTGCGGATACTAAAGCATTGTTAGATTTGATCTAATACCTCAATTATACCTTATTATACTATTAAGCCTCGCATTTAGCGGGGCTTTTTATTATCTTTTACAGATAATTACTTAAAAAGACTTGTAGAGGTAATTAACATGAAACGCATATACGCAAGTACTATCGGAATAGATCAAGGGGCAGAGATGTTATTCTCTGATTTTGACACGGACGGCGATATGTGGACAGGCAAAGGCGCACGTGAACGTCGCATCGCGATTAAATTCTCTGAAAATTTCAAAAACAAACCCAATATTATGGTGACACTGGAAATGTTCGATATTGATTGTGGCAGCAATCAACGCGCAGAGACTGTGGCCGAAAACATTACCAAGGCTGGTTTTGAGATTGTATTCAAAACCTGGGGCGACACAAAAATCGCCCGCGCCCGCGCCTCATGGATGGCCATTGGCGGCGTGGATGCGGAAGATAACTGGGAAGAGATGTATTAAGGCGCAGGGTTCAGCCCACGCGTTACCCCTATCACCCCATATAATACCCATCATAAATCGGCCCCAACGTGCCTTGATCAAACAACGATGATACGGACGTGCCGTTGGCAATATTCAGTGTGGCCTGCGCCAATAGTGGTGCGGTTGGCACGATACGGATTTTGCTGCAAGCCGCGACCTCTGGTGTGGCTTCAATCGAGTCTGTGATTACCAGTTGTTTCATGCTGGATTTGGTAATGCGTTCCACGGCAGGTCCAGACAACACACCGTGGGTGATGTAGCTGTGAACTTCCGTGGCACCTTTTTCGATCAATGTGTCAGCGGCTTTACACAAAGTGCCGGCAGTATCGCAAATATCGTCAACGATGATACATTTGCGGCCCGTCACATCACCGATCACGGTCATTTCGGCAACTTCACCGGGTGCCCCGCGCCGTTTGTCAACGATCGCCATATCGGCGCCAATGCGTTTGGCCAGTTCGCGCGCACGCGCCACGCCACCTACGTCGGGCGAGATGACCATGACATCGTCCATTTTTTCAAAGTTGTGCATCACGTCCAGTGCGAAAATCGGGGCTGCATAAAGGTTATCCACGGGAATGTCGAAAAAGCCCTGAATTTGGGTGGCGTGCAAATCCATCGTCAAAACCCGCTCAATGCCTGCTTCCACAATCATGTTAGCCACCAGTTTGGCCGTAATCGGTGTGCGGGCTTTGGTACGGCGGTCTTGGCGGGCATAACCGAAATACGGGATCACAGCGGTGATGCGTTGTGCGGATGAGCGGCGCAACGCGTCGGACATAATCAGCAGTTCCATCAGATTGTCATTCGCCGGGTTCGATGTGGATTGCAGGATGAACATGTCTTCGCCGCGCACATTGTCATACACTTCGATGAAAATTTCCTGATCGTTGAAGCGCTCGATACGGGCGTCTATCAGGTTCACCGGGCTTCCGCGTAACAGCGACATGCGCTTGGCAATGGCTTTGCTTAAAGTACGGTTGGAGTTTCCAGAGATGAGCTTTGGCTCGACCATCGTGATCATCGGTAATTTTCCCAATTTCAGGGCTGTTGGCAGCAGCGCGTTGGCATTGCCCCCGCTTAACACTGCCAACCGATTCTGCCCAGACGTTACAGGAGTGTTACGTGGGATAAATCACTAAATGATGGTAAAAAGTCGCATTTTACCCTGTATGTGCGATTAATTTCAAAAATTCTTCTACATCTTGTGGTGTGGTTGACCAGCTTGTGACCAGCCGCGCGGTTAAAAATTCATCCGCAGGCCCGGTTTCAGGGTGATCGGCAGGCCACGGGTAATACATCGCCCCTGCAGCTTGTGCCAGTTCATGGCCTGAACGCGGCCAGCCGCAAAACAGCATATTGGCTTGTTGCGGGTGCTGGAATTTAACGGTTTCGATTTGCCCCAGACCTGTTGCCAGCAAGGTGCCCATTGCATTAGCGTGTTTGGCCAGTTTGAGCCACAGATCGTCGGTCAGGTAGCTTTCCATTTGCGCGGCCAGATAGCGGTTCTTGGAACACAGATGCCCGCCACGTTTGCGACGTAACTCAAATTCCCAGGCTTTTGCTGGATCAAAGATAATAACTGCCTCCACCCCCATGCAGCCATTTTTCGTACCGCCGAAACTGACCACATCAATACCCGATTTCCATGTCATTTCCGCTGGTGTGCAATCCAGTGCCACAAGCGCATTGGTAAAACGCGCGCCATCCAGATGGGCCGGCAGGCCGTATTCGTGGGCAATTGCGGTCAGGGCCTGAATTTCGCTTAAGGAGTAAATCGTACCCACTTCGGTGACATTGGTGATTGATACCGCCCCGCGCTGGATGTTGTGCACCCCGACATTGCCGGTATTTTCAACCTTGTGACGCAATTTCGCGGGATCCATTTTACCATTTGGGCCGTCAATCAGTACCAGCTTGGCACCACCGGCATAAAATTCTGGCGCACCGCATTCGTCTTCTTCGATATGGGCGGCCGGATGACAATAAATCCCCTGCCACGGGTCAATATGGCTGGCCAATGCCAAAGCGTTTGCCGCGGTTCCGGTTGAGACGAAATACACGGCCGCCTCGGGGGCTTCGAACAGATCGCGGATCATCGCTTCGGCCTGTTTTGTGATCGCGTCATTGCCGTAACCGCTGGCATAGCCCTCATTTGCGCGTGCCAATCCTTCCAGGATTTTAGGGTGGACGGGGGCGCTGTTGTCGGATGCGAAATACATTATTGTAAACCTTCTATTATGCAGTCTTCCAAATCATCTATATTAACGTCATACTCTGCAATTGTTTTCCCATGCATGCTGATATCGGCATGCTGGGCAGAGTGTGGATCGCCTGAAACCAGCGGGTGCCAATCGGGCAAGGGGTTGCCTTCTTCAAGTAGGCGGTAAGCGCAGGTCGATGGCATCCAATGGGCGTTGCGTTCAATATTTTCGGGCGTTAGCACGACGCAGCCTTTTACCAGTTGCTTGCGCAATGGGTAATTGCCGCAGCTGCAGGTTTTATCGTCAAACAGGCGGCAAGCTACATTAGTGTAATGCACGCGACCTGTGTCATCATCTTCAAGCTTCAACATGCAGCATTTACCACAGCCGTCACAAAGCGCTTCCCATTCTTCATGGGTCATATCGATCAGGTCAGTGGTTTCCCAGAATTTTTTGCGCAGCTTGGTCATGGGGCAGTTCTGTCGTAAAAATGCGCCAAAGGAAAGCAAGAAAGCTTGTGAGCATTGCGCCTATGCCATAGCCTTGGCCATGATGAAAGAAACTGAATTATATGCACCGATCAAAGCCTATCTTGAAGGCCAGGGATACGATGTGAAGGCTGAGGTCAAGGATTGCGATCTTGTGGCCATACGCGGTGCCGAAGATCCGGTGATTGTCGAACTGAAACTGTCTTTGTCGATTGCGTTAATGATGCAGGGCATTGACCGCCAAACCATGACCGATGCGGTCTATGTGGCAGTACCTGCGGGCAAGGGAAAGCGTTGGGCACCACAGGTGAAAGACGCGGTTAAACTTTGCCGCCGTCTGGGCTTGGGACTGATCTCTGTGCGGTTTGATGCAGCCACACCGTCGGTGCTGGTGCATTGCGATGCGGGGCCTTACCGTCCGCGTAAGGTGAAAGCACGCAAAGCCGCGTTGTTGAAAGAATTTGAACGCCGCGTCGGGGATCCTAATACTGGTGGGCAAAATAAGCGCAAGATTATTACTGCTTATCGTCAGGATGCGTTGCGGATTGCGGTGGCTTTAAGTGCAGGGCGGAACAAGCCGCGGATATTAGCCGCAGAGCTGGGTGTTGAGCGTGCTGCCAGCATATTGCAAGCGGATCATTACGGTTGGTTTGAACGGGTGGAACGCGGAGTTTATGCATTGCGCCACTCAGGGCATGAAGCGTTGGAAACCTACGCGGATGTGGTCAAAGCTTTGCAAGAATAACGTGGCTTTCGACGCAATCGATCTCAATTTGTTGGGTTAATTCATCAAGGTTGTCGAATTTCAGTTCAGGGCGTTGGAAATGTACCAAGGCCACGGATATTTCGGTGTCGTAAATGTCGCCGGAAAAATCAAAGATAAAGACTTCCAGATTGGGCACATTCATCCCGAATGTCGGACGGTCACCGATTGATGCGGCCCCTTTGTATGCGCCTTTATGCGGGCCTTCCAACACATCGATCAGCACTGCATAAACCCCGAACTTTGGCAGGTGCAACCCGTCCAGTGATAGGTTGGCGGTGGGATAACCCAGATCGCGGCCCCGTGCATCGCCATGTTCCACACGTGCGTTAATGCGATGCCAGTGGCCCAGCATGTGGGCGGCATCCTCTGGCCGGCCTTCACTGAGGGCGGTGCGGATGGCAGTGGATGAAAACGTGCCTTTGGCGTCTGAAACAAGCGGTAATATTGTGACCCCAAAGCCCAGGTCCACACCCATTTCGTGCAATGTGTCAGCATTGCCCGTGCGGCCTTTGCCAAAGCAGAAATCGGCACCGACAACAACGTGTTTTATGCCCAAGCCATCACGAATGACATCACGGCAAAATTCCAGTGCTGACAGGTTTGACAGGGCGGCGTTGAAATTCAGCTGATAAAGATGTGTCACCCCAAGCTTTTCCAGACGGTGGGCTTTGGCTTCCGCATTCATCAGTCTAAAGTCGGGTGTGCCGGGGGCGAAATATTCACGCGGATGCGGCTCGAACGTCATCACGCCCATGGCGCAATTCAGGCGTTCGGCATGGTGTCGCACCATATCAAGAACCGCTTGGTGACCCAGATGCACCCCGTCAAAGTTGCCAATGGCCACAACCGCACCGGTGTCAGGGATAGTGGCATATTGATAGTCGCGTACGATATACATCAAGGGTCTCTTTATTTTATGGTTATCGCAGATGACCCATAGAATAGGTCGGCGTCAACTGGGCTTTTGCCAAAAATGCATCCAGTTTGGCGGGGTTTGGTTGCCCATCTGTTGCGGTTTCGGCTGCGGCCAGACCACCAGTGATGAACAGACTGTCCATGTCTTCGCCAATGGCGCCGCGAATATCGGTGTTGATCCCGTCACCCATTGCGATGATTTTCTTCGACAGCACTTCGCGCCCGGTGATCTCGATTAAACGCTGATAGGCAAGATCGTATATTGGTGGATGTGGTTTGCCGAAATAATGCGCTTCGCCACCCATTTCTGTATAGGCCTGTGCCAGCGCGCCTGCACAATAAATCCGCTTGTCCCCACGGTCGACTATCACATCGGGATTGGCGCAGAGCATTTTTAGGCCGTTGTTTTTAGCTTCAAGAAAAATTGCACGATAATCATCGGGGGTTTCGACGTTGTCATCAAACAGGCCCGTGCAAACAATGCCTGTCGCTTGATTTAAAGGAACGTGTGTCACGTCAATGCCTGCGTAAAATGGTGCATCACGTTCTGGCCCAAGGGCAAAAACCTTTTTGCCATAGGCACCAGAGGCCAAAGCCGCGCGTGCCGCGTCACCGCTTGAGACACAGCCCTGATAAAGATCGTGCGATACGCCGATCCCGTCGAGTTGCGCAAAAACCGAAGAGGACGGGCGCGGGCTGTTGGTCAGCAGTAAAACCGTACCGCCATTGTCGCGGAAAGCTTCCAATGCGCTAACCGCGGCGGCAAAGGGTTTTACCCCGTTATGCAGGCAGCCCCAAAGATCAACCAGAGCGGCGTCATATTTGCCGGATATTTCTGTGAAGTTTTCAATAATTTTTGTCATAAATAGTGCGTATCAGGGCGCAGGGGCTGTTACCAGTCATAAAGATTTCATTCACCCAATTTATCGGGTATATTTACCCTATTTAGGAGAGGTTTTAAAATGGCTTATATGGAAGCAAACGGCGTGCGTTTGTTTTATACCGATACAGGTGGTGATGGGCCTGTTGTGATGTTTTCGCATGGGTTGCTGTTTAGCACAGAGATGTACTACAATCAGATCGCACATCTTAAGGGAAAATATCGCTGTATCGCTTACGATCACCGCGGGCAGGGGCAAAGCGGGGCCACGGATACTGGTTATGACATGGATACGCTGGCGGATGATGCGGGGGCTTTGCTGACTGCGTTGAAAATTAAAAAATGCCATTTTGTCGGCCTGTCGATGGGCGGTTTTGTGGCATTACGCATGGCGTTGAACCACCCTGAACGTGTGTTGTCGATTTCTGTGTTGGACAGCAGTGCAGACGCCGAACCGCAGGAAAACCACGGCAGGTATAATATGTTGAATTTCATTTTGCGCTGGATTGGGCCGAAGCTTGTTGTGGGTTCGGTTATGCCGATCATGTTTGGGAAAACTTTCCTGCAAGATCCTGCGCGAAAAGAATTGCGCGACAGCTGGCGGCGGTTTTTGGGCCAACTTGCTGATAAAAAGGCGATGTCAAAAGCTGTGAACGGGGTAATCACGCGCGAAAGTATTTATAAGCGTTTGGGCGAGATCAAGGTGCCGACCCTGATTGCTGTGGGCGACGAGGATACGGCTACGGTTCCGGCTAAATCCGAACGGATGCATAAAGCCATTACAGGGTCAGAGTTTCAAATCATTCCGAAAGGTGGTCATGTCTCAACGATTGATGCACCCGATGTGGTGAATGCAGTTTTATCGGCTTTCCTGGATAAAGCCGCGCAAGCTTAGCATAGGGCTATGAATGCACGGCCTTGCTGTCTTTGGGGGCCTGATCGCGGTCGAACATGCCATAATCACGGATCACGCTCGCAATGCGCAAGTGGTAACCCACGAAAATGCCTGCAAGCCCTTGCGCCTGTGCCCCGCGATGCTGGGTAAGCGTTCGCCAATGTGCGACAGCCGCCTCATCTTCAAAGAATGACAAGGACAGGATTTTTTTAGGGTCGGTCAGGCTTTGGAACCGCTCGACGGAAATAAAACCTTCGATCTGATCTAGCATTGGGCGCATTTCAGCGGCTATATCAAGGTAATCATCTTTACGGCCTTCAGCAATTTCGACTTCGAAGATAACGGCGATCATGGGGTTACTCCTATGTTCCATGCGGTGTTGAGACGCATTTTAGAAATGTGCGATCTTCGCGCAACAAGAACTTTTCCTTTTGTGCGAATGCATAGCTTTCACGCTCTAACCGGTCGGTTGCAAGGCGGGCGCGGTAGGCCTCATACTCTGCAAGGTTTTCGATATTGTAAATCCCGTAGGCCAAGCTGCTGGAGCCTTCATGCGGGGCATAATAGCCTAGCAGATCAGCTCCGCAACGTGGAATAGCCTGACCCCAGTTGCGGGCGTATTGAGTGAATTGTTCTTTTTTGGTGGGGTCGATGTGATAGCGGATGATGCAGGTGAGCATGGCGGTTCCTTTTGCAATTTTGGAAAAATTACACCATTGTTAAAGTTGAATGCTTCGATTACCGTCGAACTATGAAAGAAGGCCCTGATATTGCATTTATTGCCGCCCTGATCGGTGATCCTGCGCGTGCAAATATTCTGACTGCGTTATTGAGCGGCAAAGCTCTAACAGCGACGGAGCTGGCCGCAGAGGCGGGTGTGACTGTGCAAACCGCAAGTTCACACCTGTCAAAGCTGCTGGATGGTAGTTTGCTGAAAGTGTTGAAACAGGGACGGCATAAATATTTTTCACTGGCCAGTGACGATGTCGCCCATGTGCTGAAAGGCATTATGGGGTTGGCTGCGGGGGCTGGGCATTTACGGGTGCGTACAGGGCCCAAAGATATGGCGCTTCGCAAAGCGCGGGTTTGTTATAATCATCTGGCGGGGCATATGGGCATACGGTTGTATGACAGTTTAATGGCAAGCGGGTATATTCATCTGGATGATGACACGTTGAAATTAACGGATGACGGCATTGATTTCGCGCAGGCTTTTGGCATTGATATTGAAATGTTGTGCAAAAAATCCGTACCGCTTTGCCGTGAATGTCTGGACTGGAGCGAACGCCGTTCGCATTTGGCCGGCAGTC
>CAXMSA010000002.1:68928-69341 GCA_964195605.1 uncultured Amylibacter sp. | reverse complement strand
CAAGTCTGAAAAATTCTCAGACAAATGTTTGCTATCCAGCCTTCCGGAAACAATTCCGTTTGTGGTTGTTGAATTCGACATCGGCACCTCCACTTTGCACAATTATCAATTCATATTGGCACATCTTGAAATATTTATCAAATGGTAAATTTTTAAAGTCCATTTCACAAAAAGTTGAACATCCGTTTTAGGTGATAGCCCGGGTAACCGCTTGTAGTACCAGACGAAGTGATTAAGTTCACACTTGGGCTAAGGAAAACCAATGTACAAATTCATTAAATACGGCCTTATTTTACTAACCGTCATTCCTGTTGCGGGCGGTGTTGGCGTGATTGGGTATTCTTACAGTAAAGCGGCGACACAGCCTTATGGCAAAGGTGATATGACTGGTATTGATACCCCGGGTTTCACTA
>CAXMSA010000002.1:0-68918 GCA_964195605.1 uncultured Amylibacter sp. | reverse complement strand
ATGACAAATATAAAAGCCTGCCCTTTCTGGGCTCTGCCATTATCGACATTGATGGTGATGGCACCCCTGAAGTGTTTATCGGCGGGGGGTTATTGCAGGCCGATGCTATCTTGGAATTTGA
The DNA here is from genome assembly GCA_964195605.1 of uncultured Amylibacter sp. Taxonomy (GTDB): domain Bacteria; phylum Pseudomonadota; class Alphaproteobacteria; order Rhodobacterales; family Rhodobacteraceae; genus Amylibacter. The sequence continues at coordinate 68,797 of CAXMSA010000002.1, read as the reverse complement.
TGGCAAAGGCTTTCGTGATGCCACCGCCACCAAGGGGAAAGGCCTGAATAAAACCATGTCAGAAGCAACATATGGGACCGCTGTCATAGACGCGAATGCAGATGGGACTTACCAACCACTATTATGAAATTACCCCGCTTGTGGCAGATTTCAACAATGACGGTTACCGCGATATGATACGGATCAATCTGGTCGGAAATTCACGTGCTCTCATCAGTCAGGGCGGGCAAAACGGTTATGTAAAACTGCACCTTACCGAACGCGCCGCATCCTTGGGTGCCTTGGTCGATGTGACCCTGTCTGACGGCACCACGCGCACCCAGCAGATGACTAGCGGTGAAGGATTATCATCGGATCAATCCCATGAGATGATCTTCGGCCTTGGTAAAGCTGCGAAAATCACCACGCTTAAAATCACCTATGCGGATGGCCGCACTGCCACCCGAAACGATATTGCAAACGGGGAAACGGTTTTCATCCAATAATCTAAACGCAGGGATCAACCGCGCTGGGCCTGTTCGGCAAATCCAGTGCCGCCACGGATGGTGGCGTCTGCGCAATCACTTTACCGTTGCGGATCACATGTAGGCGTGTTGCCCGCACGCGGATCGCCTCAATCGGGTCTTTGGCTTGTAATATCAATAGGTTAGCGTCACAGCCCTTGGCCACCCCATAACCTTGCAACCCCATGATTTGTGCAGAATTTTTTGTTACCGCATCAAAGCACCATGTCATATCGGCACGCGATGACAACTGCCCCACATGTAGCCCCATCAAGGCTACATCCAGCATATCAGCACGACCCAGTGAGTACCAAGGGTCCATCATACAATCCTGCCCGAAGCCCACGTTCAAGCCCGCATCACGCAATTCGCGCACCCGGGTCATGCCGCGTCGTTTTGGGTAAGTATCATGACGACCTTGCAGCATGATGTTAATCGGCGGGTTCGGAATAACGTTCAATTCCGCCTCGGCCATCAGCGGGATCAGTTTTGAGACGTAATAATTATCCATCGAATGCATCGAGGTCAGATGTGACCCTGCCACCAGCCCCTGTAGACCCAACCGCGTCGTCTCATAGGCCAATGTTTCCACATGGCGGCTATGGGGATCATCGCTTTCGTCGCAATGCATATCCACCATCAAGCCACGCGCGGCGGCGATTTCACAAAGCGCTGTAACAGAGCGCGCGCCTTCAGCCATCGTACGTTCAAAGTGCGGAATACCGCCGACAACATCCACGCCCATATCCAGCGCACGCAACGTGTTATCCATCGCTGTGGGGTCACGAAATACGCCATCTTGCGGAAAGGCCACCAGTTGCAGATCAAGGTAATCTTTTACCTGTTCGCGCACATCCAACAGGGCTGTGACACCTTTGAGATCATCATCACACACATCCACATGGCTGCGGATCGCCCCGATGCCCATCGCCACCGCAATGTCGCAATAACGCAAAGCGCGTTCAATAATTTCATCCACGTTTTGCAGCGGCTTCAGTTCACCCCAAAGTGCGATACCTTCCAGCAAGGTGCCCGAAACATTCATCCGCGGGCGTCCCAATGACAAGGTTGCATCCATATGGAAATGCGGGTCAACAAATGGCGGGCTGACCAATTGGCCAGCGGCATCAATCACCTGCCCTGCCTTCGCCGAAATCCCGGCTTCCACGCCAATAATTTTGCCGCCCTTGCAAGCTATATCAACGCCCGTCTGCCCATCAGGTAGGCAGGCGTTTTGTATCAGAAGATCAACCATTTATCTTTGTCCTTTGAACCAAGGCGTCAACAATGCCCGTGGATAATCGGCTTTTCGCGCCACAATGATCAGCGCAATTATTGACAAAACATAGGGTGCCATCAGAAATATCTGCCCCGGAATGATCGCCCCTGCCTGGGTTTGCAACCGCACTTGTAGCGCATCAAACATGCCAAACAACAACGCCCCCAGCAGGGCTTTGCTAGGCTGCCAACTGGCAAAAATAACCAGAGCAATACAAATCCAGCCGCGCCCATTGACCATGCCAAAAAAGAACGCGTCAAATGCCGACATGGTCAGGAACGCGCCGCCCAGTGCCATCAGGGCTGACCCCGCAACCACCGATCCCATGCGTAGTTTGATCACCGACAGGCCTTGCGCATTGACCGCTTCAGGGTTGTCGCCTACCGCCTTGATCGCAACACCTAGGGCAGTTTTTTCCATCACCCACCAGACCACAACGACAAGACATAACGCCAGCCATGTCATCGCGGTTTGTTGGAACAACACTGGCCCGATAAACGGCAGGTCGGACAGCACCGGAATATCCAATGCCCGAAACGGCTCAATACGTGGTGGCGAGCTGACTTTCGGTAGCGCTGTTCGATAAGCGAAAGATGCCGCAGACGTGCCGAATAGCGTTATCCCCAGCCCTGAGACATGTTGCGACAAGCCAAAAATAATCGTTAGAATACCGTGGAATAGCCCGAATATAGCCCCTGAAAGTGCTGCCACAATGATACCGCCCCACAGGCCAGCCCCCATCCAGACCGCCATCCAGCCAGTCATGGCACCGACCACAAAGATGCCTTCAATGCCAAGGTTCAAAACACCGGATCGTTCGCATAAAAGCGCACCCAACACGCCAAAGATCAACGGCGTGGCAATGCGCAGGGACGCGGCCCAAAAGCTGTCACTCAGGAATATATTCAGGAAATCCATCATGGCACGTCCTCCGATTTTCCAACCCATCGCAGATTAAACCGCGCGAAAAAACCACCCAGAAGCACACAAAGCAGTGACATCGACACGATCAGATCCGCAATGAAACTGGATACACCAATCGCACGGCTCATACTGTCAGCACCGACAAATACGGATGCCACAAACAGGCTGGCCGCAATCACGCCCAAAGGTGAAAGCCCTGCAAGCATCGCCACAACAATGCCAGTATAACCAAAGCCCGGTGACAGATCAGCGGTCAAATAGCCTTTCAGGCCCGCGACCTCACTCACCCCTGCAATCCCCGCCAAAGCACCCGATGCCATCGCAACCGCCAGATAAGTCTTATTAACCGCAATGCCCGCGTGTTTTGCCGCGGCCGCATTTTCACCAACCGCACGGATTTTATAGCCCCAGACTGTCATTGCCAGAATAACGTAAGCCACCACCGCCGTGCCCAATGCCAGAATAAACCCCGCATGCAGACGCATCCTTGTGATCAACTGCGGCAAGATCGCATTGTCAACGATTGGTTCCGATTGCGGCCAGCCCAGCCCCATCGGATCTTTCAACGGGCCTTCCAGCATCATTTGCAGGAAAATCAGGATGATGAAATTCAACAAAAGCGAGGTCACAACCTCATCCGCACCAAAGCGGGTTTTCAGCAATGCGGGGCCAAGCATGCCCAAACCACCGGCAATCGCCCCTGCCGTGATAACCAGCGGGATCATCAAAATGGGCGGGCCGTCAAACATGCCGGTCCCCACCCAGACCGCAGCCATAGCACCTAAGTACAACTGCCCTTCGGCACCGATATTCCACAGCTTGGCGCGAAATGCGATGGCCGCTGCAAGTCCGGTGAATATCAACGGGGTGGCGCGGGTTAGCATTTCGGTGAAATTGAACAGTGAACCAAACACGCCTTTGATCATCTCGCCATAAGCCGCGATGATCGGCGCACCGGCAAATGCCAGCGGAATGGCGGCCAGCAGCAGGGCTACCAAAGCGGAAAACACAGGGATGCCCGCAGACAGCCAACCCGATTGCTTTTCCTTTGGCGATATCTGGATCATGCAGCATGCCCCCCTGCCATCATCAGGCCAATAACCGTGCGGTCACGGCTGTCTGTCTCATTCAATTGCCCATCATGCATCACCAATATGCGATCCGCCAAAGACAGCACTTCATCAAGGTCTTCCGAGATCAGAATAACGCCTGCGCCCCTGTCGCGGGCCTCAAACAAACGGCGGCTGACCTCGCTTGCCGCCTTGAAATCCAGCCCCCTTGTGGGTTGGTTCGCCAAAATCAGATCAGGGTTGGTTTCTAGCACACGCGCCAAGATCAGTTTTTGAATATTGCCGCCTGACAACAGTGCAGAACGCGCGTCTATTCCCGGCCCACGCACATCATATTTCTGGGTTAAATCCTGCGCGTGTTCGGCAATCATGCCTTTGCGCAAAAAGCCTCGGACCTGCACATCTGGTGCATCCAGCCGCTCAATCACCAGATTTTCCGCCACCGACATGGCACTAACAATACCATCATGGTGGCGATCTTCCGGGATACGCCCGACGCCTGCTTTAATCATTGCTTTCGGGGTCGGTTTTGCCATCATTTGCCCATTCACGGACATTTTCCCCGCATCCGGTTGCACAAGGCCTGAAACAAGCCCTGCAAAAGCACTTTGCCCATTGCCCGAAACCCCGGCAATGCCAATAATTTCGCCGCCATGCACCGTGAGGTTCAAACCAGACAGACCTTGCCCGCCTTTGGCCCCCATCGTGTTAATATTATCAAGTTCAAGAATAGGCTGCTGCGGCACACCTTGTACCCGCACAGGTGCGTCCAAATCTTCGCCTACCATCATCCGGATAATTGAGGCAGTATCTGCATCTTTTGTCGCTATTTCACCAGTTTTACGCCCGTGACGTAACACTGCAATACGGTCTGAAAATGCCTGAACCTCATGTAATTTATGGGAAATAAAGATCACGGACAGGCCACTATCAACCATCGCACGCATTGCGGCAAACATTGTATCGGACTCTTGCGGGGTTAGAACAGCGGTGGGTTCATCCAGCACCAGAATGCGCACATCGCGGTATAAAGCTTTCAGAATTTCAACCCGTTGGCGTTCGCCCACGGTCAGGTCGCGCACCCGCGCATCCAAGGGCGCAATCAGGCCCGAATTATCCATCAATGCCGTCAGTTTTTCACGTGCGGCACCCGTGTTGCGGCCCAGCTTGAACAAGGGTTCCGCACCCAGCAGAATATTATCCAGAACACTTAGATTCTCTGCCAGTGTAAAATGCTGATGCACCATACCGATCCGCGCATCAATGGCAGCTTGCGGCTGGCCTGCGGGCAGCACGGTTTCAACACCGGCCTCATCCCAGACATGCACGCCCCCCGCGTCAGGGGTATATTGCCCGAACAGCATATTCATCAACGTGGTCTTGCCGGCACCGTTTTCACCCAACAGGGCCAGAACCTCGCCGCGTTGCAGGTCAAGATCAATCGCATCCGAGGCCACGACAGACCCAAAGCGTTTTGTCATACCCCGCAGGGATAATATCAAGGGATTAGTCATCAAAATGTGGTTCGGGCCGTACAGGGCCCGAACCAGCCTTTATCTATTTATCAGACACAGGCGCATTATCGTTTACAGTCACTGTAAACTTGCCTGATTTGATGTCAGCTTCAATGGCGGCAACCTTTGCCACAACATCCGCAGGCACCAGTGCCGCGTCGACAACCACAGAACCGCCGCCATGGGCCATAAAGCTATATTGACCGTAATCTGCCGCTTTATAAGTACCATTTGCTACAGCTGCGATCGCCGTATCAATAGTGGTTTCCATATGCCAAAGAGCCGAGCTTAGGATCGTGTTAGGGTAATCGCCAGAGGTGTCGATCACATTGCCAATCGCCTTCACACCGCGTTCAACAGCGGCATCAGACACACCAAAACGTTCCGCATACATGATGTCCGCACCCGCATCCATCATTGCAAAAGCGCTTTCCTTGGCTTTAGGCGGGTCATACCAACTGTCCAGGAAGTTCACTAGGAACTTCACGTCAGGGTTTACAGAACGCGCACCCTCCATAAAGGCATTCATCAGACGGTTTACTTCGGGAATCGCGAAACCGCCGACCATGCCGATCACGTTAGATTTGGTGGCTGAACCTGCCACGATACCCGACAGATAGCTTGGCTCGTGAATCCAGTTATCAAACACGCTAAAATTATCGCCGGCAGGCTCGAAAGATGAGCCCATCAGAAATCCGGTGTCCGGATAATCCTTGGCCACTTTACGTGCGGCGCGTTCCAGACCGAACACCTCGCCCACGATCAGTTTTTGGCCACTTTCAGCATACTCGCGCATCACACGTTCATAATCTGTATTGGCAACATTTTCCGAATAAGTATATTCAATATCGCCACGCGCATCGGCTGCGTTTAGCGCGATGTGAATACGGCTGATCCATTGTTGCTCAACTGGCAATGTGTAAATCGCAGCAACCTTAATCGCCTCTGCTGCCGCCATGCCTGCAGTGCCAAGCGTTGCGGCAACAGCAACACCTGCAATCATGCAGCGGCGGGTTAATTTATTTAGAAACATCAGCCTTATACCCCCTTAAATAGATGAAAACGAAACCAATGGGATTCGTCATTGAAAAAAGCGTAGTCTTTTTTTGACCATTTAGTCAAAGTTTTTATACCATGCCCCTTACGGGTGCGGCATAACATAATCAGGTATAATACCAGATTTTTTTATAGCAACATTAATGTCCATTCCCGCAAGCGTGCCGTAGTCGGTAATCAGCGCGGTTTTAATGCCGACCCCGCGCCCACCCAGAATATCAGTATGCAGACTATCCCCGACCATAACAGTACGGTCGCGGTCAAAGTCTAGGCTAAGTTTTGTGAAAGCACATTCAAAAATGTTTGGAAACGGTTTGCCGAAAAACTGTGGTGTAATACTCGTTACATCTGCTAAACGATGGGCAAAATAACCGGGTTGATAAGACGCCTTTTTTGCTTGTGGTGCAGCAATGTCAGGGTTTCCCACATAAACCGGTCTGGGATTACGGCGCAGTGCTTGCTCTAGAATTTTCTGACGCGCTTCGGTCCAATGCGTACAGCCCAGCATCAAAATAGCATCAACCGTTTCATATACAGTTTCATCATCCGCCAGAAAAACTCCATCAAGATGCGCAATCCCGTCCGATCCCAAAGCTGGGTCTGCAACCAGACCCCACTTATAATCCGGCCCATGCCCGATAGCGGCCAATGCGGGGTCTCGGCTGGTAATGATATCGTTCGCGCCAAAGTTAAACCCAAGCTTGGCATAGCGTGCAGCATGGGCCTGCCTTGTCGTCTTGGCTGAATTTGTCACAACCATGACGCGCTTGCCCAGCCCCTGCAATTCTTCAACACGCGCAATAACACCGGGAACAGCTTTATCCCCGACAACCAGCACACCAAACGCATCCAGCAGGAAGGTATCAAAATCATCGGCAATACTGATTAGATTGTCAGTCAGTTGATAACTGTTGCTGAACAAGGGTTGTGGCAGGCGGGGCCTTGCCGCTTCATAAGCGTCAAAGATCCAGTTGGTACTGCCACAACAATTCTTATGATCAGATAATGGCACCACGTACCTTGGCTGAAACCCATTCACTGACAATCACGGTTAACAGGATCACCAGTAGGATCACGGAAACCTGTGTCCAAGCCAAAGTATCAATTGAACCGCTAAGTTGCAGGCCAATACCGCCCGCACCCACATAACCCAAAATGGTACTTTCGCGGATGTTAATATCCCAGCGAAACACACCGATACCGGCCAATGTCGGCAAGATTTGCGGTATGATCCCAAACACCATTTGCTGGGCTTTGCTGGCCCCAGTGGCTTCAATCGCTTCTACTTGGGTGTGATCAATTTCCTCAATCCCCTCATAAAGCAGTTTGGCACAGAACCCGATTGAGCGCAGGCCAATAGCTATTGTGCCAGCCAGAACACCGGGGCCGAAGATAAACACCAGCATCAAAGCCCAGATCAAAGAGTTTACTGAGCGTGACGACACGATTATGAAAATCGCAACCGCACGCACAATCGGGTGTGGTGTGGTGTTATGGGCGGCAGCAAATGCCACAGGCACCGCAATCACCAAGGCAATGACCGTTCCAAGCGTTGCAATGTTCAGCGTATCCCAGATAGGTACCCATAGCTGCGACATATAGCTGAACTTCGGCGGTACCATCCGGCCAGCAATATCTGCCATTTGGCGCGGCGCATCTTGCACAAAAAACCAAACGGTCTTGTCAGATATGCCTTTCCAAGCATAAGCGATAATTGTCAGCGCAATAATCCAGAAAAACCATCTGATATATTGTTCTTTCGGTGTGCGTCTTTTCCATGCGGGGCCATCAGGCGTTTCAATTAAAGGCATGTTATTGTACCAACTTTCTAAGGTAGCCGGATGTATATTCAAGCACCATAACGATACCGATGATGATCAGCAAAATGGCCGCAGCCGTATCAAATTCATAACGGTTAAAGGCCGTGTTCAGCGTGGCACCAATGCCACCGCCCCCCACGATCCCCACAACCGCACTTTCACGAAAGTTAATATCCAAGCGGTACACGGATAACCCGATCATGCGTGGCATAACCTGTGGCTGGATCGCATAGTTGATCCATTGCAGCCAACTGGAACCCGTGGCCTTAACCGCTTCGGCCTGTGTCGGATTGATGTTCTCAATATCCTCTGCCAGAAGCTTAGCGTAAAACCCGATGGTTCCTATAGACAGGGCGACAAAGCCCGCAAACGGGCCAAAACCGAAGAACTTCACCGCAAAGATCGCAAGGATAATCTCAGGGAATGTCCGCGAGCCACCGATGATAGAACGGCATGTCAGATACACCCATTTCGGGGCTAGGTTTTTAGCCGCCCCCAAGCCGATCGGGATCGACAGTGCGATCCCCGTAAAGGTAGAAATAATCGCCATCCAGCTGCTTTCAAAGATCCCCTCCCAAACAACCCCAAGGTTGTCAGAAAAGTTAGGCGGAAAAAATGCGCCCAAAAACCGTTTGCCGCGTGGCAAACCTTCTGCTGCACGTCCCCAGTCCACGTCCATTGTACTAAAGGCAAGGGCCAGATAAATCAGGCTGCCGGTAATGATCGACCAACGCAAGGCGGGGCTTTTAATGAAGGGCGGTTTTTTCCATTTGGATGGAAAATCTGTGCTGGCACTGCTCATTTGGCAGCCTCTTTAGCTTCACCTTCTTCATCTTCATCAACTTCGTCAATCGTTGCTTCCCAGTCCTCTTCACCATAAATCTCGGTCAGAACCGCAGGTTTCAGCCCATCAGGCTTACCGTCATAAACGATCTCACCCAGTTTCAGGCCAACAACCCGTTGTGAATACATTTGCGCCAGCAACACATCGTGAATGTTGATAATCGCGGCTAGGCCGCGTTCAGCACAAAGTTCATTAATCAAGCGCATAATCTGGCGCGAGGTTTTCGGGTCAAGGCTGGCTGTGGGTTCATCCACCAGCAATAAATCGGGATCTTGGATCAAAGCGCGGCAAATACCGACACGCTGACGTTGCCCACCTGACAATTCATCCGCGCGTTTGTCTGCCATGTGCATCAGGCCGACACGGTCCAGCAAACGATATGCTTCTTGCACATCCATCTTAGGAAATTTGCGAAAACAACTCGCCCAAAATCCGACGTAACCCAAACGGCCAGACAGCACGTTTTCCATCACCGTCAGTCTTTCAACCAGTGCATATTCCTGAAAGATCATCCCCATGCGGCGGCGCGCTTTGCGCAGCGGGCCGGATGATAATGATGTAATTTCCTGATCGCCTAAGTGTACGGAACCCTCGGTCGGTTCCACCAGTCTGTTCACACATCTGATCAAAGTGGATTTACCCGCCCCTGATGGGCCAATAAGGGCGATAACCTGCCCTTTCGGTATCTCTAAATCAACGCCTTTTAGCGCATAATCACCAGTTTTATAACGCTTTTTAAGCCCCTTAAGACGCAGCATACCATCCCCATGTATCTTTTTTGATTTTCTTAAAATATGAGGGCAGACCATATGATCCGCCCCCATAACGTTAATTTGAAGTTTATTTACAGTCGTAGCTTATGCCATTGGCCGCATCGATCTGACGGATCACAGCCCAATCGAACTTATGTGTAATCCCGATAAAGCGGTTTGCTTTTTTGAATTCCTTCTGGAAATGCTCCTCCCAGGAATATGTCCAGAACGCTTCTTTCACTTTCGCGACAACTGCTGGGTGCAGATTATATGCATGACCATAACCGGTTGTCGGAAAAGTTTGCGATTTGTAGATAGTACGGATTTTATCCGCATCCACCACACCACGACGGATCATACGTGCCAGAACAGAGTTGGCGATAGCGGCCACTTCGTAGTCACCGTTTGCCACGCCAAGGATCGAGTTATCATGCTTGCCAGAATACGCAGGTTCAAAGTCGGTTCCTGCAACCAAACCGAACTCACCTTTCAAAATCGCTGATGGCGCTTTGAAACCAGAGTTTGAAGTCGGTGAGGTAAAGGCCATTGTTTTGCCTTTGATGTCTGCGGCTGATTGCATAGGCGAGTCTGCCGGAACAATGATTTCCATTTCATAGCCGAATGCACCATCGTCTTTCGCCATCATAGCGAAAGGTACAAAACCCGCACAGCTAACCGCGATCGGGTTTGAACCTGTGTTAAAGCCAGCAACGTGCAAACGCCCTGAACGCATAGCTTCCAGTTGGGCCGCGTTTGACTGAACCGGGAAAAACACAACTTTACGGCCAGTTACCGCTTCCATGTGTTTCACAAAGCCGTCCCAGATATTTGCATACACGGCTGGATCTTCAACAGGTGTGTATGCGAAAATGATTGTGCTTGGATCAACCCAATCGCCTTCATCCAGCGGCAGGTCGGCAGTTTGGTCAAAGTTACGGTCGCAATAAGCTGCGTCCAATGTTCCTCGGTTACATTCGTCCTGAGCGGAAGCTGTATTAGGTGCCGACACCATCAGTGTCAGCAGTAAAGCCGCCGAAAGGGTTTTCGTTAATTTCGCTAGTATTGTCATGTTATTTCTCCCATTATTCGGGGAACACTAGCGAAAAAAACAATAAGTGCAAAAAGAATCTTTTCAAAAAGTTGTGAAAAAGGGAATTTAAAACACAATTTACAGCACCACGTGCTGGGTATTACTAAATATTTAATAATTATGCACCGCAGAGCTATATAACCAACCGCATTTCACCTGTTTTTAACAAATTTGAACAGTTTGTTAAGATTACCTAAGCTAGGTTTTTTTAGAATTCTTTATTCACGCGCCCGCAAAACCTGCGCAGGACGGGCCATAAGTGGCCGCCAAGCGTATATCAACCCGGCCAGAAGCGTTGCTGATGCCCCGCCCACAACGATTAGTCCCGCCGACAATGGCTGGAATTGGTAACTGGTTTGCATCACGTAAACCGTCACCCCCCAACCGGCCACAACACCTGCCAGCAAAGCGACACTGCCAGCCGCACTGCCCAAAATGACCGACCGCATTGCAAAGCTGGCCAGAATGCGCCCCCGCGATGCCCCGACAGTTTTCAAAACAGCCGCTTCAAAGATACGTGCAGGTTCACCCGCAGCCGCTGCTCCGATCAAGACAATAAATCCCGTCAACAACGTGGCCCCCGCCCCGTATGAGGTGGCAGCCGCAATTCCTGCCAAAGCATCTGATACCCGTGCAATCGCATCGCGCACCCGCACCGCAGTAATGTTCGGGTAATCCCCGGCCACATCGCGCAACAGGGTCGCCTCAACCGCTTGATCGGCATAAACCGTCGCAATATTCGTATGCGGTGCCCCTGCAATGGCAGACGGATTTAAGGTCAGCACAAAATCTATGCTCGCATCCGAAAAATCAACATTGCGAAAATTAGAGATGGTCGCGATGATATCGCGCCCTAATATATTCACGGTCAGGGTATCGCCCAGTTTCAACCCAATCTCATCGGCCTGTTTTTGCGCCACGCTCACCAGCGGCGGTCCCGCATAATCCTTTGCCCACCATTGGCCTTGGGTGACGGATGACCCTTTGGGTACGACAGCGGAATAGGTAATCCCGCGATCACCACGAATAACCCAATGATCCCCGGCCACATCCTGCGCGGATTGTCCGTTGATCTGGGTTATCACCCCGCGCATCATCGGTGCGCTATCCACCTTTGAAACCCCATCATGCGCATTCAACCGCGTCATAAAACCTGCCAACTGATCCGGTTGAATATCGATGAAAAAGTAAGAGGGGGCAGCTTTTGGTAATTCATCTGAAATCGCATTGCGCAGGTTCGCTTCTATCTGCCCAATAGAGGCCAGTACCGCCAAGCCCAACCCAAGCGATAAAACGACCGAGGTGGTTTCCCCGCTGGGCCCACCCACAGCGCCAAATGCCAGACGCAAAGCCGTATGCCCGCGCACCCAACCCGTTCTTGACAGACGCGCCGCCAACCGCCGCACGCCTGCGGCTGATAGTGTCAATGCACCAAGTGCAATCAAAATACCGCCCGCAACCCAAACCGCCAATTCAGGCGCCCCCGAATACCATGCGGCAAGCCCCACCAATGCAAGTGTCAACGCAAGTATCAACAACAGAAATATAGCCCGCGGCCAGCCGTGTAATTGCCCACCCGGTTCCCGAAATAAAGAAGCTGCGCGAATTTGCTCTGCTTGCGCCAAAGGCCATAACGTAAATATCAATGCGGTCAGAATACCGTAAAGTGCAGCCTCAATCAAAGGCGACAGATGTACGCCCACAAAAACCGGAACAGGTAAAGCAGCTTCAATCACAGGCGATAACAACACTGGCATCGCCGCCCCGAATATCAGCCCCAAAGCAATGCCCAGAAACGTCAGCACCCCAATCTGCATCAAGTAAGTCAAAAAAATGATCCGCCCGCTTGCCCCCAGCGTTTTTAACGTGGCAATCACGGTCGACTTGCCACCCAGATAAGCCCGTACAGCTGCCGAAACACCAATACCACCCACCGCCAGCCCTGCCAAACCAACCAGCACCAGAAATGCGCCCATACGCCCGACAAACCGCTGTACGCCGGGTGCTCCGTTGCGCCGGTCATGCCAACGCGCACCGCTTTCTTGAAACAGTTTCTCAGCCTTGGCCTGCATCGCGCCAAGCACAGTGTCATCAGGCAGGGCCATCCTGTATTTCGTTTTGAAAATTGACCCGGGCTCCAACAATCCAGCCCCCGTCAACGCCCGTTTCGCCACAATAATACGCGGCCCCAATCCAAACCCCGCACTGGCATTGTCGGGTTCACGCAATAAGGTAGCCCTAAGCTGAAACTGTTTCACACCCATACGAAAGCTATCGCCAACCTTCAATCCCAACCGATCAACCAATACTTGTTGCATCACAGCACCCTGCCCTGCCAAGGCACTGGCCAGCGGAATATCAGGCGATAATACGGCGCGGCCATATAACGGGTACTGATCATCCACCCCCTTCACCTGCGTCAAAGCCCGTGTTGCCTCCGCGCCGACACCGACAACCGCCATCGAACGAAAATCGACTATTTCAGACACTCTGTCACTGTTCGCAGCAATCCACCCGCGCTCTTCATCACTGGCAAAACGATACGTAAATTCCAGAACAGCATCGCCCCCCAGTATCACCGCACCTTCTTGCACCAGCCCTTTTTCGATACTCATCCGAACCGAGCCCACAGCTGCAATCGCACCCACCCCAAGGGCAAGACATGCAATGAAAATACCGAAGCCACGCAGACCCCCACGCAATTCACGCCGTGCGATACGATAGGCTGCAATAAAACTCATTCTGCGGCTTTCTGTGGTGTCACCTGATCAATCCGCCCGTCATTCAGCCGCACAATACGGTCACAGCGCGCCGCAAGCTCTGCCGCGTGGGTTACTAGAATAATTGTTGTGCCATATGTGTCGCGTAACCCAAAAAGCAAATCCATAATCACCTGCCCGTTACTGGTATCCAAATTACCCGTAGGCTCATCCGCAAGCAAAATATCAGGTCGCGGTGCCGCGGCACGGGCCAATGCCACACGTTGTTGTTCGCCCCCCGACATTTGCGATGGGTAATGATCCATCCGCGCTTCTAGCCCAACCGCGCAAAGTTCATCCTTTGCCCGTTCAAATGCATCCCGAACACCTGCAAGTTCCAAAGGCGTCGCTACATTTTCAAGCGCCGTCATTGTTGGAATAAGGTGGAAAGATTGAAACACCACTCCCATATGTTGTAGACGGAACTGGGCCAGCGCATCTTCGTTCAACTGCGTCAGGTCGTGATCCAACGCATGCACAGCCCCCCCCGTGGCCTGTTCCAACCCGCCCATAAGCATAAGGAGAGACGACTTGCCAGACCCAGACGGCCCTACAAGCCCCAGCGTTTCCCCGCGCTGCACATCCAACGTAATACCATGCAGAATATCCACCTTGCCCGCATTGCCAGATAAGCTAAGCTTGGCATCATTCAACGACAATATCGTCTCGGTCATGGGTTTCATCCTTATGTTCTCTTCTTCATTTATATATTGGCTTGCCTGCAAATTTCGCAAGCGCACAATTACATTATTTCTGATTTTACTCACCGCGTGGCCCACAAATGCTGCCCCCGTTGTCATTGCCGCCCTTGGCGATAGCCTGATCCAGGGCTATGGGTTACCCGCCAAAAAAGGCTTTGTCCCTCAATTACAAAACTGGTTACGCGAAACTGGCGCAGACGTAACCATCTTAAACGCAGGCGTATCAGGTGACACCACGGCAGGTGGCCTATCTCGTGTGGCGTGGACACTTACACCAGAAATTGGCGCGATGATCGTCACCTTGGGCGGCAACGATCTGTTACGCGGTATTGACCCGGCAACAAGCCGCAAAAATCTTGCAGGAATACTACAGGCAGCAAAAGAACGCGGCCTGCCCGTATTGCTGATCGGCCTGATTGCCCCTGGCAATTACGGCCCCGATTACAAAACCGCATTTGATGCCATCTATGTTGATCTTGCTACTAAGTATGATGTGTTGATTTACAAAAATTTCTTTAGCGCCCTGATGGATACGGCTGACCAGAAGTTCCCGAACCCAAAATTCATGCAAAATGATAATATTCATCCCAATGCAAAAGGTGTGGCCAAGATTGCCCATGCCATCGGCCCCAAAGCCCTAGAACTTATGGAACAAATACCTGAATAAGCTGGGGAAAACCCCATTAATCGCCCAGTTAAAACAATGCACATTACGAAATACCAACAGTGATTATTTCTACTAAACTTTTAGTTTGACAGAATCCCATCTTTTGGATGACTATACTGTGATCGGCGTATGCCGACTACGATATATAAGGGAGGAGACAAGATGCGTAAGTATTTACTATCCGCAGCCGCGGTCATTGCCGTTATAGCGGGTACCACGACAGCCATGGCTAATGAGGCCGCTGCTCAAAAATGGATCAATCAGGAGTTTCAACCGTCATCTATGAATAAAGATGAACAGATGGGCGAAATGAAATGGTTTATCAAGGCGGCAGCGCCGTTTTCAGGCATGGAGATTAACGTGCTTTCGGAAGGCATTCCAACACATTCATACGAGTCTGAAGTGTTGACAAAAGCTTTCGAGGAAATCACCGGCATCAAAGTCAATCACCAGATTTTGGGCGAAGGCGAAGTTGTACAAGCCGTGCAAACCCAAATGCAAACTGGCCGTAATCTTTATGACGCATACGTCAATGACAGTGACTTGATTGGCACCCACTCACGCTTGCAACTGGCCTATAACCTGACTGACTGGATGGCAGGTGCTGGTGCAGATGTCACAAACCCTAATCTTGATCTAGGCGATTTTATCGGCACCCAGTTTACCACAGGGCCAGATGGCGACCTTTATCAGTTACCCGATCAACAATTTGCCAACCTTTATTGGTTCCGCAAAGACTGGTTTGACCGCGAAGACCTGAAAACCGCCTTCAAAGCCAAATACGGTTATGAATTAGGTGTACCAGTGAACTGGTCAGCTTACGAAGACATCGCCGAGTTCTTTTCCAAAGACGTCAAAGAAATCGACGGTACAGCGATTTACGGCCACATGGATTATGGCAAACGCGCCCCCGATCTGGGTTGGCGCATGACCGATGCCTGGCTTTCCATGGCCGGTACCGGTTCCAAAGGTGAGCCAAACGGCATTCCTATTGATGAATGGGGTATCCGTATGGAAGCGGGTTCTTGTAATCCATCAGGTGCGTCTGTCAGCCGGGGTGGTGCAGCAAACGGCCCCGCAGCAGTTTATGCCATTCGAAAATGGGATGAATGGTTACGGGCTTACGCACCTCCGGGCGCGGCATCCTTTGACTTCTACCAGTCCTTGCCCGCGCTTAGCCAAGGCAACGTAGCGCAACAAATTTTCTGGTACACAGCCTTTACCGCCGACATGGTGAAACCGAAGTCTGAAGGCAATAACACTGTGGACGACAACGGCAAGCCGCTTTGGCGCATGGCCCCATCCCCGCATGGCCCTTATTGGCAAGAAGGCCAAAAGGTTGGTTATCAGGACGTGGGTTCATGGACAATTCTTAAGTCCACACCCGAAGATCGTGCCAAAGCCGCATGGTTATACGCACAATTCGCTGTGTCAAAAACCGTGGATGTGAAAAAATCACACGTTGGTTTGACCTTCATCCGAAACAGTACCGTCAACCACGCGTCGTTCTCTGATCGTGCGCCTAATCTGGGTGGTCTGGTTGAGTTTTACCGCTCACCTGATCGTGTGGCATGGTCACCAACCGGCATTAATGTGCCTGACTATCCCAAACTGGCCCAAATTTGGTGGCAGCAAATCGGTGACGTGAACTCTGGTGCTTTCACACCGCAAGAAGCGATGGATCGTCTGGCCGGTGAAATGGATATCACAATGGCTCGTATGCAAGCGGTTGATGAAGCCGCCAATGTATATGGCGGTTGTGGTCCGCGTCTGAACGAAGAAAAAGATGCAGCATTCTGGTATGTAAACGGCGGTGCAAAACCCCCGTTGGATAACGAGAAACCACAAGGGATCACCGTCAACTATGACGATCTTGTAGCCCGCTGGGCCGCACAATAACCACTCTTTGATAAGTCTGGCAAACCAGACTTATCACGCTGGGGCTTATAGGCCCCGGCATTTTAATGGGCAGCGCCCCACTAGAAAAGTACCCGAATGACAATTGAACTGAAAAATATCACCAAACGCGTCGGCGCGATTACCCACATCAAAGAAACCAGCCTGACCCTTAAGCCTGGGCATTTCAACGTGCTTTTAGGTCAGACCGGTGCGGGCAAGACTTCGCTTATTAAAATGATGGCGGGCCTTGATCCCATGGCCGGCGGCCAGATATTCATGGACGGGCAGGATGTCACCAGGCTTTCCACCCAAAAGCGCAATATCTCACTCGTTCACCAGTTTTTCGTCAACTACCCGCATATGACCGTATTCGACAACATCGCCTCCCCTTTAAGGGTCGCAGGCATGGCACAATCTGAAATTCAGGGCCGCGTGGAAGAGGCTGCCGACATTTTACAGCTGCGCCCGATGCTGCACCGCCGTCCGCATGAACTGTCAGGCGGCCAGCAACAACGTACCGCATTAGCACGCGCCATCGCCAAAGAAAGCCGTGCGGTATTTCTGGATGAACCGCTTGCAAACCTTGATTACAAACTGCGCGAAGAACTACGCGAACAGCTGCCTGAACTTTTTGCAGGGCGTGGTGCTGTCGTGGTTTACGCGACATCCGAACCCGAAGAGGCCCTTTTGCTGGGCGGTTATACCGCCCTGATGGATGACGGCCATGTCACCCAATTCGGCCTCACCGCAGAAATTTACCGCAACCCGCATAATTTGGCCTCGGCCCAGGTGTTTTCCAGCCCGCCGATCAATGCTGCGACTATCACCAAACAAGGTACCAAGGCTTTGCTGGATACCACCACATCATGGCCTCTGACGGGGGCTGCTGCCAAACTGAAGGATGGCCGCTACACAGTAGCCATCCGCCCGCATCACGTGACCCCAAACCAAACGGAGCATGCCAATGTTACCTTGTCAGGCATGGTTTTGGTCACTGAATTAAGCGGCTCTGAAAGCAGTGCGCATTTCGAGATGGGCGATCACACATGGGTTTCACTGGCCCACGGCACCCACCCTTATCAAATCGGCGAGACCCGTAAATTCTTCATGGATCCCGCCCAATGTTTCTACTTCGCGCCCGACGGCGCGTTCGTGGCGTAAGGGGTAAAACATGGCAAAAATCACCCTTTCAAAACTGCGGCACAGCTACCATCCAAGCCCCAATACCCCTGAAGATTATGCTTTAAAGGAAATCAATCTGGATTGGCAAGACGGCGGTGCCTATGCCCTGTTAGGCCCCTCAGGCTGCGGAAAATCCACATTACTGAATATCATATCAGGCCTGCTAGACCCGTCCGAAGGCCGCGTTTTGTTTGATGATCAGGATGTCACCCACCTGCCCCCAGATCAACGCAACATTGCGCAAGTATTCCAGTTTCCGGTGATCTACGACACCATGACCGTCTTTAACAACCTTGCCTTCCCGTTACGCAATCGCGGTATGGATGAGGCAACCGTTAAGGGCCGCGTTATAGAAATCGCCCAGATGCTAGAACTCAGCGACATGTTGCAAACCCGCGCATCAGCCTTGTCGCCTGACAACAAACAAAAAATATCCATGGGCCGCGGCTTGGTGCGCAAAGATGTCAATGTAGTGATGTTCGATGAACCGCTTACGGTGATCGATCCGCATTTAAAATGGAAACTGCGTTCCAAGCTGAAAGAGCTGCACCAGAAAGTACGCGCCACAATGATCTATGTCACCCACGATCAGACCGAAGCCCTGACTTTTGCCGATCAGGTGGTGGTGATGAACGATGGCGAGATTGTCCAGATAGGCACACCAGTTGAGCTGTTCGAACGCCCTGCGCACACTTTCGTCGGCCATTTCATTGGTTCACCCGGCATGAACGTGTTGCCCTGCGAGGTGCAACAAGGGGTTGCGTTTTTCCACGGGAAACAATTACAGCTTGAAGGAAAAATCGGAAACGGCATACAAGGCAAAACCGAGATCGGCATCCGCCCCGAGCACGTCAGCCTTAGCGATCATGGTCTAAAGGTGATTATCCGCAAAGTCTCTGATGTTGGGCGCCACAACGTGGTTGATGCAATGGCCGGTGATACCCTGATTAAAGTTGTGGTCAAAGGCACGGTTCCCTCACAAGGCGAAACCGTTCATCTGTCGTTTGACCCCGCAAAAACCCGCCTCTACCGCGATGGCTGGATTGCCACAAAAGCCAAAGGGGGCACGCCATGAAAACCCACTATCAAAAAGCTTGGTTTTTTGTTTTGCCAGTTCTGTTGCTGGTAGCTTTCAACGCGCTTATTCCAATGATGACCGTAGTCAACTATTCGGTACAGGAAACCTTCGGCAACAACCTGTTTTTCTGGGAAGGCTTGGGCTGGTTTGAAAAACTGCTGCATTCTGACCGCTTCCATGCAGCCCTTGGCCGCCAATTCATGTTCACCGCACTGATCCTGTCAATCGAGGTGCCCTTGGGCATCATCATCGCCCTGTCCATGCCGCGCTCAGGCTTTTGGGTGCCGGTCTGCCTTGTGACAATGGCTTTACCAATGCTGATCCCGTGGAACGTGGTGGGGGCGATGTGGAACATTTTCACCCTGCCCGATATCGGTCTTTTGGGCTATTTGATGAACACCACACTTGGCATCAATTACGACATGACCCAAAACCCGTTTGCCGCATGGGTCACTATCATCACAATGGATGTCTGGCATTGGACATCACTAGTCGTGTTACTAAGTTACGCAGGCCTAGTATCGATCCCCGACGCCTATTATCAAGCCGCCAAAATCGACGGTGCTTCAAACTGGGCCGTGTTTCGCTATATCCAATTGCCAAAAATGAAACAGGTGCTGACCATCGCAATCCTGTTACGTTTCATGGACAGTTTCAACATCTACACAGAAATATTCGTGCTGACAGGCGGCGGCCCCGGCAACTCAACAACCCTGCTGTCAATTGATTTGGTAAAAATAGCACTTGGCCAGTTTGACCTTGGCCCGGCGGCGGCAATGTCACTGATCTACTTTGCAATCACCCTGCTTGTGTCATGGCTGTTCTACACGCTAATGACCAAAAACGATACGGAATAGGACGGACCCCATGCGCAAACGCTACCTCATCCCGCTTATTTACATTCTGTTCCTGATGCTGCCGATCTACTGGCTGGTGGCAATGAGTTTCAAAACCACAGGCGAAATTCTGTCGGGGTTTTCCCTGTTCCCGCAAACATGGACGTTTGACAATTACGTCGTGATCTTCACCGATCCCACTTGGTACTGGGGTTATATCAACTCGATCATTTATGTCTCGCTTAACACGGTCATATCGCTGACTGTCGCCCTGCCCGCCGCATATGCATTTTCGCGCTACCGTTTTTTGGGCGACAAACAACTGTTCTTCTGGCTGCTGACCAACCGCATGGCACCGGCGGCGGTTTTCGCCCTGCCGTTCTTCCAGCTTTATTCCGCCGTCGGCCTGTTTGACACCTACCTTGCCGTAGCCCTTGCCCATTGCCTGTTCAACATCCCGCTGGCGGTGTGGATACTTGAGGGCTTCATGAGTGGCGTACCCAAAGAACTGGATGAAACCGCCTATGTCGACGGCTATTCATTCCCACATTTTTTCACCACAATATTCCTGCCTTCGATCAAGGCTGGCGTGGGTGTTGCCGCCTTCTTTTGCTTCATGTTCTCATGGGTCGAATTGTTGCTGGCCAAAACCCTTACGGCGGTCTACGCCAAACCTATTGCCGCCACGATGACCAAAACCGCCTCATCCGCAGGCTATGAACTGGGCTTGCTTGCGGCCGCTGGCACACTGACAATCATCCCCGGTGCCATCGTGATTTATTTCGTGCGCAACCACATCGCCAAGGGCTTTGCCCTGGGGAGGGTGTAATGTTAAGTTGGATGGCATGGACGTGGCCCACCGCATTGGTTTTTATCGGGATATTCAGTGCCATGGGCATCCTGACAATACTCGAGATTAAATACCCCGGCGGGGCCGAACGCAAAGGCGTTCTGGGCCTGACCACCACACGCGGGGATCGCTTGTTTATATCGCTATTAGGCACTGTTTACATATTCCTTGCCTGGCTTGGCCTGATGGGAATGCCGCTTTGGGCCCCCCTTGGCATAGGTGCCGTATGGGGTGTGTTTTGCTTCTGGAAAGTATAGATGTGTTCGGGGTTGGAAAAACGACCGTTTTAGTATTTAATAGACCCAGTACGAATTAATGTTGGGCAAAGCACCTATGAGACAAAAAAAGAAAAATGAACTGCTGACAGAAGTTGAACTGGAGTTCATGTCTCACCTATGGAAACTCGGTCAAGGGACCGTGCGCGATGTTCTGGCCAATCTGGCCGAAGGTCGCAATCTTGCCTACACTTCCGCTGCCACAATCCTGCGTATTTTGGAGCAGAAGAATTTTGTGGCAAGTATAAAAGAGGGCAAGAAGTTTATCTATAAGCCCGCTATTGAAAAAAATATCTATCAGTCAAGGTCACTTAAGAACCTGTCTGAAAAGCTGTTTGACGACACACCGGTATCACTGGTGGCCCGCCTTGTGGATGACGCGGGCATGTCCGAAGAAGCCCTAGAGGAAATTCGAGCTCTGCTAGATAAGAGGTTGAAAAATGATACTGACTGATGCTGCCCTGAACGCTTACATCAACGCAAACATCATGCTGATCTTTGCCTTTGCCCTATGGGTTTTGGCACGCTACACTATAAAAAAGCTTAAAATTCACCTTCCGTACATCCTGCAACTGCGCCTGCTAAACGGCATATTTATTGCCATTATCCTTAGCCCGATTGCCACCCTTGCCGTCAATGTGCTTACAAGTGCGGGCCTTCTTGCAGCCGATTTCTCAATGCGGGTTTCCGACTTTGCTGTGGCCCAGTACCTAAACGGCAGTATCGAAATGAAAGCCGTTGAATTTGAACGCATCTTGGGCATGCGCAGCACCATTACCCAAGAAATTCTGAACCTGAAAAGCCCTAGCTATATTTTCATTGCGGGCCTCTTTGCCATAGGCTTTATCGGCATCTTAAGCCGCTCACTTTTCAGCATATTTAAATTACGCACAATATTACGCAACAGCTATCAATGGCGCCAATTCGGCAATCTGAAGATCCTTTTAAGTGATAAAACCTTCATCCCGTTTTCAACCCGCGGCTTGAAAAACCGTTATGTTGTCATTCCCTCAGGTATGCTGACAAAAAGCAATGACCTAAAAATGGCGTTAGCCCACGAATTCCAGCATATGCGCCAGAAAGACGTTGAATGGGCCTATATTCTGGAAGCCTTGCACCCGCTGTTTTTCTGGAACCCGGTGTTTTATTTGTGGAAACGCCAAGTCCAGCATCTGCGCGAACTGGCCTGTGACCAACAGCTTATTTCCGACAGTAAATTCGATGCAAAAGCTTATTGCGAATGCCTGTTACAGGTTTGCCAGAACAGCATCCGCAAACAAGATAAATACTCTATCGCACTGCCTTCTGTGCCTTTCGTGCAGGTCGACAACACCCCGTTTGGTCTTAATGCTGCAACCGCCTTGAAACAACGTATCATCGCGATGGCAGAACCTGCCACCACAGAAATTTCAAAGAAAACCTTTGCCTGTATTTTACTGCCTGCAATGACACTGGTTATCTTGGCATCATTGACCATCCAAGCCCCAACCGACTGGAGCCAAGATCGTTTGATGTTGTCAACCGTCGTAAATCTTGAACGTTTGGAAGACCGAAATACCAGCGACCGCTAATCCACTGTTACAAGGCCAGCCGCGCCAATTCCACCTTCAAACGTGCAGCTGAGAAATCCAGAAAAGCCCGCAGTTTCGGTGCAACCAGCTGGCTTTGCGGAAACACCAGATGAACTGGTATCTCTTGCGGTACAAAATCCATCAATATCGGCACCAGTTTGTTTGATTTAATCAAATCCACAACCACATAAGACATCATCATCGTTATACCCTCGCCTGCCACCGCCGCCTCAACCGCGGCCATGGCATCGTTAACCATTAAACGCGGTGTAAGCGTCACATGCCCCTTGCCGGCCTTGGTTTTATAATGCCATTCTTGGCTGGCTTGAATGTTGGTAAACCCGATCATCGCATGCAATTTCAATTCCTGTGGATGCTCTGGGCAGCCGCGCCGTGTCAGGTAATCTGGGCTGGCAACAAAGATACGCCGCACCGCCCCCACGCGACGCCCAATCAGGCTGGAAGGGGCCAGTTCACCTATCCGCACGGCCACATCAATACCTTCATCAACCAGATTAACCACGCGGTCCAAACTTAAAACAGTCGCTGTAATCTTGGGCTGCGTTTGCAAAAAACGGCGCACCATGGGGGCGATCACAAATCGCCCAAACGTTACCGAGGCCGAAATCGTCAAATGCCCCTGTGGCACCCCTGTCTCACCACTTGCATTCTTTTCCGCACTCTCAATCTCAGACAATAACCTTTGCGCGCTTTCCAGAAACCGCGCGCCCGCATCGGTCAAATGCAAGCGCCTTGTGGTGCGCGTCAACAGCGTTGCCCCAAGTCGTTCTTCCAATGACGCCACCGCACGGGTCACAGCAGGTGGCGACATGCGCATCCGTTCAGCCGCTTTGCTGAAACTGCCCATCTCATTGACAGCCGCAAAAACTTCCATTTCCAACAAGCGATCCATTACTATTCCTATTTTTGGAATAGTATATTCACAATTAAGCGTATTATTCAAACAATTAAAATTCTCTATACAGGTCCCAACAACAGGCCACGCCTGACGAACCTAAACCAGAAAGAAATCGCAATGTCTAAATTCTCATTCAAAAAAACTTACGGGGCCGCCTTGCTGGCCTTTGGTTTAATCACCGCCCCCATCCTTACATCAACACAAGCACAGGCCGCATCTATTCAAACAGAAACAGCCGTGCATTATAAAACCGCTGAAGTTGACGGTCTGGAAATTTTCTACCGTGAAGCCGGCGCCAAAGACGCACCCACCTTGTTGCTGTTGCACGGTTTTCCGACATCATCGCAACAATACCGCAATCTGATCCCCGCACTGGCCGATAAATACCACGTCATCGCCCCTGATTACCCCGGATTTGGCCGCAGTGCGATGCCATCTCGTGCAGATTTCGATTATTCATTCGCCTCATATGCAAACCTGATTGAAAGCTTCACCCAAGACCTGAAACTGGACAGTTATTCACTATATGTGATGGATTATGGCGCGCCCGTTGGTTACCGTCTGGCCCTGAAAGCCCCTGAAAAAATCAATGCGCTGATCATCCAAAACGGCAATGCATATGACGAAGGTCTGCTAGAGTTCTGGGATGTATTTAAAACCTACTGGTCTGATAACACACCAGAAAATCGTGAAAAGCTGCGCGGATTTCTAAAAATAGGTGCAACTGAATGGCAATACACCCACGGAATACCAGCAAAAAATGCAGAGCTGGTCAGCCCGGACGCATGGATGTTGGATCAGGCCTATCTTGATCGCACTGGCAATCAGGAAATCCAGCTTGACCTGTTTTATGATTACCGCACCAATGTTGACCTGTACCCCGATTTTCAGGAATACTTCCGTACATACCAGCCACCAACCTTAATCGTCTGGGGTGAGAATGACGTTATTTTTCCAGGCGCAGGGGCACCACCTTATCTGCGCGACCTACCAAAAGCAGAGCTTCATATGTTAGATGCGGGCCACTTCGCACTGGAAACAAACGGACCTGAAATTGCCGATAAAATCCACAGATTTCTGGGCCGTTCTTTAAGCAATTAACCTGCCCCTAGGGCGCAACACCCCCTGTTGCGCCCTCCTTAACCAAAGGATAAATCCATGTCACAACGCCCCCCACTTCCGCCCTTTACAAAAGAAACTGCAATCCAAAAAGTCCGTGCTGCCGAAGATGGCTGGAACGGCCAGAACCCCGAAAAAATCGCATTGGCTTACACGCCCGACAGTATCTGGCGCAACCGCGCCGATTTTCCCAAAGGTCGCGCCGAAATTATTGATTTTCTGACCCAAAAATGGCAACGCGAACATGATTACCGCCTGATCAAAGAGCTTTGGGCCTATTCAGGCAATCGTATCGCCGTGCGTTTTGCCTATGAGTGGCACAATCAAGCAGGCGAATGGTTCCGCTCTTACGGCAATGAAAACTGGGAATTTGATGAAGATGGTCTGATGAAATTCCGTTTTGCCAGCATCAACGACCTTGCGATAACAAATGCCGAACGCAAATTCAAATGGCCAACAGGCCCACGCCCCGCTGACCACCCTAGCTTAAGCGACCTAGGGTTATAGGAGATCACCATGCCCCATAAATTCGCAGATATCATGTTTACCGAGACGGTCAAATCCATCCAAAGTGACTTTGGCAGTCGTAAAATGTACACCCGTATGGAAGAAGGCACCGAAGATTACAATAATCTGATCGGCCCAAATGAGGCGACGTTTATTTCCGCCCGCGACAGCCTTTATATGGCCAGCGTTAGTGAAACGGGTTGGCCCTATGTGCAGCATCGCGGCGGGCCTTTGGGCTTTGTTAAAATACTGGATCAGAAAACCATTGCAATGCCTGATTTTCGTGGCAATCGCCAATATGTCAGCGTCGGAAATCTGACCAAAGATAACCGCGTTTCCCTGTTTTTCATGGATTACCCCAACAAAACCCGCCTAAAGCTTCTGGGGCGGGTGGAATTGGTCGGGTTGGATCAGCCCAAGATTATCGAAAAACTGCAAATGCCGGATTATCGCGGCCATATAGAACGTGGGTATGTCATCAAAGTAGAGGCTTTTGACTGGAATTGTCCGCAACATATCACCGAACGCTATACGGTATCCGACATTGAAAAATCGGTTTCGGTGTTACAGCAACGCATTACTGAACTGGAAACACAACTTGCGGCCAATTAGGTTTCAGAAAACAACCACTGCCAATTACATTTTGGCAGTGGTAACTTCGTTTTAATTGATCTCAACACTCGCACGCATCCCAGCTTCCAGATGACCGGGAATTTCGCAGGTAATCTCAACTGGTGATTTTGTTGTCTGCACGGGAACGATGAACCATTCAACGGTTTGCCCCGCCCCGACTTCCACCTCATTGATTGCGCCTTTCACTTCGGTAATCAGATTACCGTCCGCATCAGATGCTTCGACCTTACGGGTGAAAATTCTTTCGCCCATTTCGTTAAGTGCCAGCTCATGCTTGATCTCATCAACATTTTTCAGGATCAGTTTATACGCCTGCCCCGTCTCAAACACGTAATTGTCTGGCTTCAGGTACATCCCGTCATCATTGCTTCCCATTTCGATCACAACGTCAATCACATTGGCGCGGCTCAGATCACCCCCTGCAAAGGTGGGGCCAGTGGCAAAGAGTGTAAGAATGCACATAGCGGATAGGGCCATTTTCATGATATTCTCCTTCTGGTATATATTTCTTTGAAATTGGCACCGCCTTTTGCGATGCACCTTATCTGTACGCTTTTCAGAAGTTTATGCTTTGATTTAAATCAATCTGTGTCGATTTACTTAAAATCGCAACGAAAGGCACGACATGCCGCCGTCCAACTTGGCACATTCCGTGTTGTTGATCTCGCGCACCTCAAAACCCGCATCGCGTAATCGCTTTGCGGTCTTTGGAAAGCCTGCCGCCATCAGCACAAATTGATTGAACCGGATCGCATTCGCTGCCGCCTCTTCACCTTCAGCAGTATGAATAACCCGGTAGCCTTCAAAACATCCCGAAGCTTCCAGCCGTTTTGTTGCCAAAATGGTTTCCCCATCCAACAGCGAACAATCGGTTTTGAAATGTAGCACACCTTCGGGCGTAAACACCTCACGCACAATGTAACCCCAAGGTGCTACAAGGCTTTGCAATTCTGCCACCCCTGCTGCATCGGTGCGGTCTGACCGCCCCACCAGTATTTCCATGGACGTGACCAGAATATCCCCACCTTCAATAAATCCGGGGCCGTTAATATCCAGAACCACATCGTAAAACTCGCGCAAAACCGGGGCCATGCCATCCACTTCACCCGCACGGCTTGGCGCACCAGGGCGCATCATGATCGCCCCTTGGGGCAGGCAAAGTGCTGTGTCTTCAACAAACACCGCATCGGGGTAGGCCCCTAAAGCTGGCAATTCCACCACGTCAGCACCAGTTTCACGCAAGGTCTTCACATAATGCGCATGATCATCAAGCATCTGCGCGTGATCAGGCGTACCAATATCAAATGCACGCAACCCATCTACAATACTGGCACTGGGCTTACGGGTGACGGCGCGGGTAAATTCAAATGTAGGTTCAGTCATACTATCCTCTAAGCTTTAATTTCGATCATCGCAGGGCCACTTAATGGCCGTTCACCCCGTAACGCTTCGGCCAAACCCTCTTTTGTCATTTCACAGCTTTGAAACGGTATGCCGCAAGCCTTGGCAATATATTCAAACTTGGGTGGTGTCGGATCACAGCCAACAACAGCCACCCCCGCACGCGCCATAGAGGTTTCAATTTCCTGATAACCCTCATTGTTCCAAACAATGAACAGAATGGGTAGCTTTTCATCCACCGCCACCATAATCTCAGGCATTGAAAACTGCGCGCCGCCGTCGCCGACCAAACACACCACCTGTGCCGTTGGATCAGCCAAAGCCGCCCCGATACAGGCCGGAATGGAAAAGCCCAGTGCGCCAAAACCCGTGGCTGCATTAAACCAGCCGCCCGCACGGTCGTGGTCATAATAAAGGTTGCCCGCATAGGTCACTTGGGTGCTGTCCCCGATCAGTATCGCGTTTGGCATCGCCGCTTGAATGGTCTCAAGCAGGCCAATTTGCAGCCGGTAATCTTCCCCAACCTCATCCCATGCCGCACGTCTGACCGCATCTGCACGGCTTGCGCCATTATGTTGCGCAGCACCATCACCCAAGGCCACAAGCAGATCAGGCAAAACATCTTCCACCCGCCCGCATATGCCATGGTCCACAGGGTGGCGTGCCAGTTGTTCGGTGCAAATATCCACACGGATCAGCTTGGCAATCTTGGGTGGGCATAGCGTGCCACACATGCCGTAATCCGTCGGTCCGAACTCGGTGCCCAAAGCCAGAACTACATCTGCGCCCTCAATCAAGGCATTAACCGATTTCAGGCTGGGGCTGGCAGGTACACATAATGCATCCCCATGCAATAGTCCGCGCCCATTCACGGTTTCCACCACAGGCGCATCCAACCGAACCGCGAGCGCAAACAGATCACTTTCTGCCCGGCGTGCGCCGCCACCTGCTATAATCACAGGCGATTTTGCGGCACTTAAAACCGCAGCTACTTTTGTTATATCCAGCTTGTCTTTGAGCGTGCTTGCAATAGGCACCTCATCCGTAGCCGTATAAGCCAGCTTCATCACATCTGTAGGCACCTCGATATGCACAGGACCACCGCGCGCATTCGCAAACAGATCATACGCGCGATCCAGTGCAGGCGTCAGATCACTGTCTGCCGTCAGTTGGGTTGAGACTAAAGCCACTGTTGCGGTCATCTTCTGTTGTTCCGGCAATTCGTGCAAACAGCCCAAACCGCGCCCCAAAGTCGTGGTCGCGTTGACCCCAGAGACCACCAACATAGAACTACTGTCAGCACGCGCCTGCCCCATCGGTGTCAACGTGTTAGCCAAACCCGGCCCAGTGATCACAAAAGCCACCCCCGGCTTGCCCGACACCCGCGCATAACCGTCTGCCATAAAGCCCACGCCTTGTTCATGGCGTGATGTGACATGTCGAATACCCGAACTTGCCAGCCCGCGATACAATTCGACCGTGTGTACCCCCGGAATGCCAAACACAATTTCTACGCCGCGTTGTTCTAACTGTGCTACAAGCGCTTCCCCAATGGTTTTCATGATGCTTCCTTTAATTTAATCAAAGCGTTAGCGTGACCTGCAATCCGTTCACAGGCCCGCAAAGTGGTCTCGTTATCAACTGTCAGCGCAATACGCACCCAGCCCTTAATGCAATCGCCAAAAGATGTCCCCGGCATCACCGCAACACCAGCATTTTGCAACAGATCCAGCGCGTATTCATTGCTATCCATACCCAAAGCCGACACATCTATCAGTGCAAACATTCCAGCTTCTGGTCGGCTGACACGCAGCCCGGCAACCCCGTCCAACGCCTCAAACACCAGCTCCGCACGGCGGGCAAACCTGCGCCTCATCCCTACTGCCACCTCGGAAGGTTCTGAAACCGCTTCCGCTGTCATATCTGCGATAAACGGCTGGTTGCCGAACAGCATGGTTTCAGCCACACAAAGCAGGTGTTTGATGAAGTCAGAAGACCCAATACACCAGCCACTGCGAAACCCCGGTGACGCATGGGATTTTGAAATTGACGAGACCACAATCACCCGCTCTGCCAGTTCTGCAAAAGCCAAGGGTGACACGAATGTGGCGGCATCAAACACCAGCTCTTCATAGACCTCATCCGCTACAATCCACAGATCATGTTTTATCGCCAACGCACCAATTTTCGCAATATCATCCGCCGTCAAGATCGCGCCTGACGGGTTATGCGGACTGTTCAACAAAATCACACGGCTCTTGGGGGTTATACGCGCCGCAATATCCGCCGCCGCCAAACGAAACCCGTTTTCAGCCCTAATCGGTACCGGCACCAACGTTGCACCACTCGCCGCAATCACCCCTTCGTAAGTGGCATACATGGGGTCGCCAACCAGTACCTCATCGCCCGTTTGCGCGATGCCCTGCATCGCCACATAAAGTGCCGATTGCGTGCCGGGTAGACAGATGAACTGGTCAGGCGCAATCGCCCGCCCGCTGCTTTGCGTATAGCGTTTAGAAAGGGCCTCTAGAAGCCCCTGCTCACCGCGCCCGTTTGAATAGCGTGTGCGCCCATTTTGCATCGCTTCAACCGCTGTTTTTATCAACGCGGCAGGCGGCGGGGTATCGGGTTCGCCAATGGTCATTTTGATAATATCACGCCCCTCTGCCTGCAATTTTAACGCATGTAGATGCACAGCCCATTTCTCACTGCCCAAACCGGCAAGCCGTTCGGTAATGTTTGCAAATCGCATTATTATTCCTCCAGTTTCAGGCCAAGAATTGCACCCACAGATGCCAAGCCAATCGCAGGCAACTCGCCCGCTTGAAACGTATCTGGCAGCGCACTGCCTTCTAACCACAACCCGTCCATAACCGCGTTGCAGGCAATCGCAAGCTTACGCAAATCCGTTTTAGTTTTGGGCTGTCCCAGCTCAAGAAACGCGTCCCTAATAAGTTCCTGCAGTTGATCCCTAAACTGGCGATAGGTTCTTTCGTGGATCACCTTCATTGCGTCATCCCGTTGAACTGACTGGATAAAACCAGCCCATAAAGCTAGCGAACGCGGATCGACAACAGGTGGTAAAACAGAAGCTTTAACAAGGGCTGCAAGACGTGCCACCGCACCGGGCAGCTCTTGTTCAAGCGGCGAATATGCGGCGTAGCGCATCGTTGTCATATGCCGCTCATAAGCCGCCCCGATCAAATCTTCTTTGGTCGAAAAATAATGCCTTATCAGCCCCGGTGTTACGCCCGCCTCAAGTGCTATATTACGCACGGTCGCAACTTCAGGCCCGCCTGACGCGATCAGCGACAGCGTGGCTTCAATCAGGTCATCCTGACGTTGGTCAGAGCTTTCCCGTTTAAAACTTTTTCGCGAATCTACCATTTGAACTGCTTCTTATTATACACTTGTATAATTCCATAAAATAAAGCACAGTACAATCAAAATTTAAGGTGCAAAGGATGCCGATAATAATAAATATTCCATCCTGTTCGAACCAGTAAAAATCGGCCCAGTCACCGCACCAAACCGCTTCTATCAATTCCCGCATTGTTGCGGCATGGGCCATGTCAGACCACAAGCCCACGCCGCCATGTATGCAATGAAAGCAGAAGGTGATTGGGGCGTTGTCAGCACCGAAGAATGTAAAATTCACACAAACCAAGAATTGGCCGCGATCAGTGCCACGGGTTGCAAACTGGCCTGCACCTATTCAGGGCAATTACAAGACATCACCTGCGGCGCGGTTTTTCTGGTCACAAAACGCACCCGCCACAACAATCTTTATGACACGCTGATAATAAGCGATACAAAACTTCAAACGTTAGAACTGATCGACGACGCCGCCAGCCACAGCCTGATTGCAGGCGCAGTCTAAGCGGGCCATACGGCTGCAAGAAATTATGAGGAAGACCCCGAAAAGGTTGCCAAGCAACTCTTCAGGCGCGAGATCGTATCACTTCAATAATTCAGCGTGAAACTTTACATGATCTTCCATGAAGCTTTGAATGAAGAAATAACTGTGGTCATAACCGTTTTGCATCCGCAAAGTCGCGGCCTGTTTGCGTGCGATAATCGCATCTGCTAACGCCTGCGGCTTTAACAAATCCAGAAAATTATCCGCCGTGCCCTGATCTATTAGAACCGGGGCATGAAAGCCGCGCTCTGCCATCAACAATGACGCATCATGCGCCAGCCAAGCCGCCTCATCCGCCCCCAGATAAGCCCCCAATTGCTTGCGCCCCCAATCAGAGGCGGATGGGTTGGCAATCGGTGCGAATGCAGAAACAGATCGGTAACGATCAGGCAGTGTCATCGCAATGGTCAAAGCCCCGTGACCGCCCATAGAATGTCCAGTAATACCTTGTTTTTCCTCTAAAACTTCGAATTCAGCCGTCACCAGTTTAGGCAATTCTTCGGTCACATATGTCCACATATTAAAATGCGGTGCCCAGGGTTTTTGTACAGCATCCACATAAAACCCGGCCCCTTGACCCAGATCATAAGCCTCATCATTCGCCACGGCTTCACCGCGTGGCGAGGTGTCAGGAAACACCAAAGCCACCCCGTATTTAGCAGCCCAAGCCTGCGCCCCCGCTTTGGTCATGGCATTTTCGTGGGTACAAGTCAGGCCCGATAGAAACCACAGTACCGGCACTTTTTGTATCTTGGCCTGTGGCGGCAGATAAACTGCAAATGTCATGTCGCACTGACAGGCAACTGACGCATGTTTGTAAACGCCCTGAACCCCGCCAAAACAGGTGTTTTCCGATAGAATTTCCATGTCATATCTCCCATGACTTCCAACCGCCCGCGCGGCTTTGCATTTGCCCTATCTATCAGCAATTAAATCCTGAGCAAGATATTCCGCAACATCCAAAGCCCCTTCCAGATAACCGCCAAACTCTGCCGTAACTTCTGTGGATCCCATACGCAAACGTTTATTCCAAAGCCCCGACAAGGGCTTTGGCAAACCATAGGCCGGATGCTCATACAAAGGTTCCAGATCAAGATCAGATGCGGTTTCCACAGCCTGTGCCCAATCTTGGTAAAACACCTGTTTTGGCTGCAAAGCCTGCGGCCCGAACAGCCGTCCAAGTTGGCCAATCGCCGCCGTTTTAATTGTCTCATCTTGCCCAAGCCGCCCCGTTGCGGGCACATCGACAAAACCAAACAAGGCCCCTAGACCGGTTTTAGGGTCCGTCGCATCATGGACTTCCACCAACGGGCCATGTCGGCTCATCGCATCGCCAGACAAGCCTTTTTCACGCCAGAAAGGGCGGTCATAAATCGCCAGAAACTTCGCCTGCCCGCCCATCCAAGTGGGAATGGAACGCATCGCTTCCATCGCCGCATCAGGCAGTGCAGGCGCATATGTCAAACCCGCAGCCACACGTGGTGGCAAAGCCAGAACCACGCGTTTCCCTGAAAAGGCTTTACCATTTTGCAACTGAACCGTGACAGCCGCATTATCATAACGCAATGCGTTCACTGCCGCATCCAGCAGTATATTTTGTGTTCCAAGGCTGGCAACCAACCGATCTATCAAGGCATAAATTCCGCCTTCTATCCTGTATGACCCTGCCATGGGCGCATGGGCCAGCCCATTTTCCACCGCACCCCGTTCATCTTCAAAACATAGCGTACCCTTGGCGTATTGCTCAAAGCGTGCCAGATCAAACCGGTCCACCATTGCCGCCATGCGCGGCTGACCCGGCCAAAACCACGATGGCCCCAGATCAAAGCCTGCATCCCCCACAGATGCGGCTTTAATCCGCCCACCCAGCCGCATACGCGCCTCAAGCAGCAGATAATCCACGCCCGCGCGTTGCAAATGATCGGCCAAGGCAAGCCCGGACAGGCCGCCACCTATAATAATAACATCCGTATTCATGACTTTAGAACGTCTCTGTCTGCGGCCGCAGATCAACCTCATGCGACCAGGCAGAGCGCGGCTGATGCGCCAAATGCCAATAAGCCTCGGCAATATCTTCGGGACGCATCATTTTAGCGGGATCCAACCCATGTTTTTCCCGACTGCGCTTCGTATCAATAATCCCGTCCAGAACCGCATGGATAACATGAATACCCAAGGGCTGAAATTCACGCGCTAATGATTGGGTCAAGCCGCGCAACGCAAATTTGGGTGAGGCAAGGGCTGCAAATCGTGCCCCACCGCGCAGACTGGCCGTGGCCCCTGACACGATAAATGCGCCAGCTTCAGCCTTTACCATTGCTGGTAAAATCGCTTGCCCCAGAACCGCCGCCGATAAAACCATCGCGCGCCAACTGGCTTCAAAAGCATCAAGATCCAGTTCAAGAAACGGCGCTATCACAAGATTAGACGGGTTATGCACTACAATATTGGGCGCGCCGAACTCTTGGATCAGCTCAGCAATAACGGCCTTTACAGCTTGCACATCACTTAGGTCGCAAACCCGAATATCCAGACCGTTATTATTGGTCGACGGACTGCGGGCAAGCCCAACGGCTTGCATCCCACCCGCGTCAAAACGGCGCAAAAGGGCGTGGCCTAAGCCCGCCCCCACCCCTGCAACGATTGCCAGTTGCCTATCTGCCATATCTTATCCTTTCGGTGCTTTTGCATAGGGTAAATGCCCAGTTTTGATCCAAACCTTAGCACCTTTAGCGCCTGCAACCGCAGAGAATGCACTGCCAACGGGCAAGCGTAGCCACGAATGCCTGCGCAGATCATCGACGCCGTCATTAAACCCGCCATCCAGTACCAGAAACTCACCGCCTTGCGGTAAATCCATCGCAACCTTAGCCCCTGCATCCCATGTTTCCATCTTAACAGTTTCACGCGTGTCACTAAACAATGGCATGACTGCAACACCATCACGGCCCGCAGCATCAACAGAGGTGTTTTTGTTCATATCGGTCGTAACTTGCGTACGATCATCCATATCATACTGCCACAGTTTCACGAAAATCGTGCAGCCATCATCCGAGCCGGGCGCATGGCGTGTGGTTGGCGGGTTGCGGATATAACTACCCGCAGGTAAATTGCCATGTTCATCCTGAAACACACCATCCAAAACGATAAACTCTTCACCGCCCGTATGGACATGCGCCGGAAACTTGCTACCTTTGGCATAACGCACAATCGTTGTCGCGCGCGCCACTTCGTCACCGATCCGGTCAAGCATCCGCCGGTCAACTCCCGCAGTGGGGGAAGTAATCCAGTCCAGCTCATCGGAATGCACCATTACACGTTTGTCAAAATCCGCATTAATTTTCATAATAATCCCCTATCCTGCGATACTTGGGCGGGCGGCAACTTTGGCGCGCCACGCTGTTAAATTCTTCAATTCGTTGGCGATTTCCACGCCTGCGAAATCTGCAAAAGCCAGACCTGCGAAGGCCGTGATATCCGCCATCGAAAACGCATCACCCGCAAGGTAATCTGATGTGGCAAGTGTATCATCAAGATATTGCATCGTCGACAAGGCGTTTTCGCGCTGGCCCAAGCCCCATTCTTTATTCTGTGGTAACTCAAGATCAGGCCCAAGACCGTCTGTCGCATGGTGAAAATACGCACCAACTGCATCCAGCAAATTTGCCTCAGCACGGCGGTTCATCATATGGATCACCGCGCGCTCCTTCGGGGTGTCACCACATAAAGACGTACCTTCAAAATGCCCGTCGATATATTCGGTAATTGCTGTGCATTGCGACAAGATGGTACCATCCTCCAGCTCCACATAAGGCACGGATGCATCGGGGTTCTTGGCGCAAAACGCCTCTGTCCGATGTTCGCCGCCCATCACGTCAACTGGTATAAATTCCACCTGATCCGTTACGTTTTTTTCCGCCAAAGCAATGCGCACACGCGCAGGGTTCGGGAAATTCTCAATGTCATATACTTTCATAAGGGTTGCCCTTTCATCGTTTTGTTATTTGTCTGGACAAGGTTTAGCAAAAACCTTATTATTAGTTAAATTCTATTTTAAAATATGTTTAATAGAATTTTTCTATATATAGGAAAACCAATGAACCTCAACCATCTGAAGTTTGCCCTTGAAGTGGCTCATTCCGGCTCATTCACCCAAGCAGCAGCGGCTTGCTTTGTGACCCAGCCCACCCTATCAAACGGCATCAAACATCTGGAAGATGGACTGGGCGGCAAGCTATTTGAACGCACTACACGGCATGTCAAACTGACCCAGTTCGGCACCCATATGTTGCCGGCAATACAGGCGATGTTGAACACAAAACGCGAATTGGCTGACAGGGCAAAACTGTATTTCGAGCCAGATCACAAACTGCTTGCCATCGGGTTTTCTCCGCTTTTGGACATGCGCCTGATCAATGCGCTGGTCAGCCCCTTTACAGATAAAAACCCCGATGTGGCCAGCTATTTCAAAGAATGTTTCATGGATAATTTGATAATCTGCCTTGAAACTGGACAAGTAAACATGGCCATACGCCCAGTGCAGCATACCCCTAAACCACTGCGGATAAAAACCGCTACACTGCCGTTTTACCGCGAGCCTATTTTCGTGGTGCCCCGCGATGGCGCCACATCGATCGTTACAGGCAGCGGCCCGATAACAATAAACCAACTGGCTGATGAGACTTTCATATTAACCCCCAACACCTGTGGCCACGCAAACGCAACCCGCAGCTGGTTCAACCAATGCGGCCAGACCATCAAAGAATATGCAGGACAGGCTGTTAATTATCAGGTGATGCAGGAATGGGCGCGCCTGGGGCTGGCCTCGGCGATATTGCCTTGGTCAAAGATTGCGCCGGAGAACCGGGAAACTGCACGCCAACTGATGATAGATCAAAACACTCCGACTTTTATCGCCTTCGAGTTGATTTGGAATGCCGAAACCGAAAACATGCCGATCACAGAGGCCTTTTTGAAACATTGCACCACGCACTTATCATCACTGATGGAAGGCTTGCACATACCGAACGAGCAATTCTTGCAATAGCAGCCGACGCATAAACAACAATTGACATCACAGTTGTTTTTTTGTGTCTATGGATAAGATCAACATTCTAAAGGCACAGATATGGACAAGCACGTCACCACCCACCAAGCCGCCGATGACCAACGCAATGAGACAATCAAGATATATGTGAACGGCCAAATCGTGCCGCGCGCACAAGCTGTGGTCTCGGTTTATGACAGCGGCTTTATGCTGGGCGACGGTGTCTGGGAAGGTTTGCGCCTTTATGACGGGAAGTGGGCGTTCATGGACGAACATATTGACCGGCTGTTTGAGGCCGCAAAAGCAATTGATCTTGATATCGGCATGGATCGTGCGGGCGTGATTGCCGCCCTTGAGGCCACCCGCATAGCCAACAATATGACCACGGATGTGCATGTCCGCCTGATGGTCACGCGCGGGGTTAAGGTCAAGCCGTTCCAACACCCGTCTCTATCGCAAACAGGCCCGACAGTGGTGATTATTTGCGAACATTCCAAACCATCCCTGCCGCGTCCGATCCGTCTGGCCACTGTGCCACATCTGCGCGGGCTGCCGATGACCCAAGACCCAAAACTGAACTCACATTCCAAGCTGAACTGCATACTGGCCTGTATCGCCGCCGAAAAGGCTGGTGCGGATGAGGCCCTGATGCTGGACATCAACGGCTTTGTGAACACCACCAACGCGTGCAACTTTTTCATCGTTAAAAAGGGCGTGGTTTGGACCAGTACGGGCGACTATTGCATGAACGGGATTACCCGCCAGAAGGTAATTGATCTGTGCCGTGCCAACGGCATTGAATGCCTAGAACGCAATTATTCGCTTGTGGACACCTATAGTGCGGATGAAGCGTTCCTGACTGGTACATTTGGCGCACAAACACCCGTATCCCAGATCGACGGGCGCAGTATTGGCGATGCCACACTTGGTCTTGTCACCCAGCGTATTCGCGCGCTTTATGCCGATCTGATCGCTACGGAAACCACATGAAACGCATCGCCATGTGGTCAGGACCGCGTAACCTGTCCACCGCGATGATGTATGCCTTTGGCGCACGCTCCGACTGTGCGGTTTGGGATGAGCCTTATTATGCAGCATATTTGCTGGAAACCGGCCTTGATCATCCGATGCGCACCGAGATACTCGACACATGGTTGCACGATCCCGCAGAAATTTCCAAACGCCTTACAGGCAGCATACCACAGGAAAGAACTGTGTTTTATCAAAAACATATGACCCAGCATATGTTGCCCAGATTTGACCGCACATGGATGCATGATGTCACTAACATCTTCCTAATCCGCCACCCTGCAAGGGTCATTGCCAGTTACCACGCCAAACGTGAAAGCCCTAGCCTGAGCGACATCGGTTTTCAGGAACAGGCAGAGCTGTTTGATCAGGTTGCACAGCACTTGGGCCACGCCCCCATTGTCATCGACAGCGCCGATATTCGCGCCAATCCCGCAGCCATGCTGCGCGCTTTATGTACGACCATTGATCTGCCCTATGATCCGGCCATGTTAAGCTGGCCCAAAGGTGGTCACCCGCAAGACGGGCCATGGGCGCCGCATTGGTATCCTGCGGTGCGTAACAGCACAGGATTTGCCGGGATCGAAGGGCTTTTGCCCGATGTTGGCGATGCGTTGCAAGCTGTGTTGGCTGCGGCTTTACCGTTTTATGCGCAACTTGAAGCAGTAAAAATACAAACCAGCTAGCAAAGTCCGTGGACTTTCGATTATACTGTTCAAATGAATAATAAGTGAAAGTTCTGATATGAGTGCGACGCAGCAAAATCGCGTGTTAAAAAAAATGCGGGAACAGTATTCAATGCTGGCTCCAACGCTGCAATTAGCTGCGAAATACGTGATCGACCATCCCGCAGATTTTGGTCTTGATCCGATCAGAACTACGGCCGAAAAAATCGGCGTTAGCACATATTCACTTGTCCGCCTGTCAAAAGAACTGGGATTTCCCGGTTTTGAAGAATTCCGCGACCCTTTCAGACGCGCCCTGCGCACCACATCAAAACCGGTTATCAATTCCAGCTGGCTGGATGAATTGTCGGCAATGGGCAACACAGGCTCGATACTGGCCAGTTCCGCTGAAAATTCGATGTCGATCCTGAAACACTCTTTACGTCATATGACGCCAGAGGTTTCGGAAAAATTCGTTTCCATACTGACTAATGCCCGCACTGTTTATGTAACAGCAACCAGCACCAGCTATGCTTTGGCCTATTATTTTCAGCATATAGCACGGCTGGGTTTGCCCAATGTGCAGTTTGTCCCCCGTGATATGGCCAACCCGATCGTTGATCTGAACTTTGCCTCTGATCAGGATGTTTTGCTTGCCATCACAGTACATCCCTATAGCCAGATCACCGTAAACGCCTGCAAATTTGCCCGGAAAAAGGGCATGAAACTACTGATTATCACTGACAGTAACCTGCCACTTTCAGAGTTGGAACCCGAAGCGGTATTAACCGCCGAAATGGAAAGCCCTTATGTTTTTGCCTGTTATCTGGGTGTTATCGCGATTCTGGAAAGCCTGTTACACCTTTTGGTTATTGAAGGCGGTGAAGAAGCTGAGGCCAATATCAAATCTTAACGCAAGTTAAAGGCAGAAGTAGACGGCACGTCTCCGTTTTAACCTGATTAGGGCCTGTTGTTTTTTGGCACATTTTTTGCCAAAACTAACTCGGTAAAGAAAGGGAGCTTAATGCGCGCTTGGTGAGGTCCATGAAAGCAGCATGTTGCACCGTGATGTATCGCCCCTAATATGAAAACAACGAACATAAAAAGCGGGGATATTTTAATTGCAGCGACCGACGGTATTCTAAGCCTATCAGATCAAGATTTAATCACATGTATAACGCCAGCAAACCAAACAGCTGAAAAGATTGCCGCGTCGATCACCAAGATGATCGACGCGCAAGCCCATTCCAATCAGGATAACTTGGCGGTTTGTGTTGCTCTTATTTTATAGGCCCAGTGCTTTATAACTTTCAGCAATACGCCCCAACGATACCAGATAGGCCGCGGTACGCAGGCTATCCACATCATCGCGTGAATGCCAAACCCCGCGCATGGATTGATAAGCCGCGCGCATTGTATCCTCTAACCCTGAACGCACCAGTTCCAGCTCACCCGCGCCTTGGAAAAACTTGTATTTGAAATCGTCGGAAACCGGCTTGCCGACCAGACGTTCCAGCTCTTTGATCAGCAGGATATTATTTGACTCTTCCTTGCGTCGCTGCATCCGGCCAAAGCGGATATGGCTTAGGTTTTTGACCCACTCAAAGTAAGACACAGTTACGCCGCCCGCGTTGGCATACATATCAGGGATAATCACCACACCTGCTTTGCGCAGGACTTCATCCGCACCAGCGGTGACAGGGCCGTTTGCCGCTTCGATAATCAATTTGGTTGAAATACGTTTTGCATTCGATAGGTTGATCACCCCTTCCAAAGCCGCAGGGACTAAAATATCGCAATCTTTTTCCAAAACAGCCGCGCCGTTTTTCACATATTCGCCAGAGAAGAAGCCTTTTACCCCGCCATGTGTGCGGATGTAATGTGACAGCTCTTCAATATTGATACCCTTATCATCAACAATGGCACCGTCACGTTCGATCACTGCTGTGATAAGGCAACCATCTTCTTCGCTCAGAAACTTTGCCGCATGATAGCCCACGTTACCCAAACCCTGCATGATCACCCGTTTGCCGTCTAAAGTACCGGTCATCTTGGCCGCTTTAATGTCTTCAGCGTGACGAAAAAATTCTTGCAAAGCATATTGCACTCCGCGCCCAGTTGCTTCAACCCGCCCGGCAATGCCGCCTTTGTTCAGCGGTTTGCCTGTAACACAGGCTTCGGAGTTCAACTCGGTTGTATTCATGCGGCGAAACTGGTCGGCAATCCACGCCATTTCGCGTTCGCCAGTGCCCATATCGGGGGCCGGTACGTTTTGTGACGGGTGGATCAAATCGCGTTTGATCAGCTCATAGGCAAAACGGCGCGTGATGCGTTCCAACTCATCGACTTCCCATGCGTTGGGATCAATGTTCAAACCACCTTTTGAACCACCAAACGGGGTTTCGACCAATGCACATTTATAACTCATCAAGGCTGCAAGCGCTTCTACTTCATCCTGATTAACAGACAGCGCAAAACGAATGCCGCCCTTTACCGGTTCTTTATGTTCGGAATGTACCGCGCGATAACCAGTGAACGTATGAATATCACCACGCAGTTTCACCCCGAAACGAACGGTATAGGTCGAGTTGCAAACTCGGATCTTTTCTTGAAGGCCCGGTGATAAATCCATAAGGCTGACAGCCTTTTCAAACATCATATCAACGGATTGACGAAACGAAGGTTCTTGTATGCTTGACATATTAATTTCCCCATATGTTACAGAATAAGCTGCTATTTTTTGCGACTCATAGTTCACAATAGCTTTCGTTTTTAATTTGTCTAATAATAACATTTGTTTTCACCCAGAACCCACGACGATCTTTTGCCTTAAAAACGGCAGCACGGGTTTTCCACTGCCACCTGAAACGGGTGCATTGTTTTTACATTACATCTGTATTTCTGTCTTATTTCGCATCATATTATGAAAGCGGTGGGCCCACCAACGTGGTTGTATATGCCGAACAAGAGTTGATAGCCTTTGCAGCTACAACGTTTCGAGTTTTTGTTGAAACGCTTAACTTAATCAGTAATTTCGGTGGCTTTCGCATTTGGCGCTGTTATCCGCCCTTTGAAAACCCGTTAACCACTTTTGCCAGCAAAGGCGTTATACACTGCGAAAGGTTGCGATTGCGTTAGAGCTGCGTTCGGCGAACCCAAAAGCCACCTTATCAGGAATATTCCAACAGCACTCTTGATATTCAGCTTGAGCAAGAGCATTGTGACAACGTCAAAAAGGGCCTAATGTCATAAATCAGCCCGATAATAGATTAGAAAGGTTCTTCAGATGATTAAAAAACTACTCGTAGCCGTGGACGGGTCTGGGCATTCAATGAAAGCCGTAGATTATGCCGCGTCCATTGCAGCCGCGATGGATGCACAGATTATTGTGCTTTATGTGTTGAAAACACACGAATTACCAAAGGGTCTGTCCAACTACGCAGAGATCGAACATATCCCAGGCGGTAATGAGGCGGTTTTGCAAAAAGCCGCCAGTGATTTAGTCGCTGAAGCCAAGGGACGCGCAAGTAAAAAGGGTGCCAAGGATGTTGCGGGCGAGGTCATAGATGGCCCCGTTGCACGCACAGTTATTGCACGTGCCAAACACCATAACGCGGATATGATCGTCATCGGATCGCGCGGTATGGGCAATATAGAAGCCACATTGCGCGGCGGCGTTTCGCACCGTGTTGAATTGATGGCGAAATGCCCGGTTTTGACGGTTAGATAAAAACCGTAACCTTGCAAAAAAACGGCCCGTTTGCCAGATAAAGGTAAACGGGCCGTTTTCAATTTAGGTAAAGCTTAACGTACGATATACACCGAAACTGAAGCATAGCGGGCAACCCGCGCTGCATTCGGTCCCAGAATTTTATCGACCAAATCGGGTTTGCTGGCACCTATAACAATAAGATTGGCTTCGATCTTTTTGGCCGCTTTCAGTACTTCTTCATAAGCAGTACCTAGGGCAACAATATGCTGCACATCGCCTGCCTTTGGCAGTGTATCTTTTACGAGACTATGCAAATCATCATTGGCTTTTTGCAAAGCATTTTTCAAAGTGTCTTTGTCAAAGAAACTTCCGACAAGACTCATCCCGAAATCAGGGATAACCGTGATCACACTTAGATCCGCCCCGTGTAGGTCGGCCAGTTTCCTGGCCTTCCGTAACACGTTTTCGCTTTTGTCAGACTGTCCTAAATCGACAGCGCACAGAACTATATTACTCATACTGGAACCTCACTTCTTTCTTCGTTACGTCTGCGCCGCGTTTGCAGCATATAGACCATTATCAACACTGAGAATGCAGGCAGATAAGAAAACCTCTTTGGTCTTACGATCAGCCGTGTATGGTTCCTTTCTACGCCGCCTGCGTTTTTGACTTACGCTGTCGGCCAAGTTGCAACATGCAGATCAGACCCAGTAACAAGAACGCCGGGATATAGAACAGTTCTTTGGCTGGTCTGTCGCGTTTCAACAGGACTTTATCGATCACCAGAGGATTATCCAGATCACCCATCGTAAACAAACGATCTAGCTGCTTGTGCTTAGAGTCCCATGTCAGGGCATCAATAATAACCTTGCCATCTTCATTCAGCACCTGAAGCCCTGCATTTGTCAGACGCGTTTCACCGTCAGCCTTTTCGCCAAGGTTCAAAATGATACTGGTGTTGTTGGCTATATCAACATCATCGAAATCAGGCCCAACAATTCGAATGCGCATCGTGGCATTATCCGGCATCGCTTCGGCCAGAACAATCGCTTGGCCACCCGGTTGTACTTCAAACGGTGCCGATGCGTAATCCAGCCAGAACCCGGGGCGGAACAGCGTGAATGCAATCAACAGCAACGCGACACTTTCCCATAGCTTACTTTTGAACAGGAACCATCCCATCGTGGCTGCGGCAAACAACATCATCGCGCCGGTGGCCACAACGAAAACAAATACACCTTTCGCAAGAGTAACGTTCATCAACAGCAATTCGGTGTTGAACAGGAACAGGAATGGCAACAAGGCGGTACGGATATCATAGGTGAAACCCTGAATACCGGTCTTGATCGGATCGCCACCTGAAATCGCCGCCGCCGCATAGGCCGCAAGGCCAACCGGGGGCGTATCATCTGCCAGAATACCGAAGTAGAACACGAACAGGTGTACCGCCACCAAGGGAACGATCAGCCCCGACTTAGCTGCAAGTGCCACAATCACCGGCGCCATAAGACCAGCCACAACCAGATAGTTGGCGGTTGTTGGCAGACCCATGCCCAAAAGTAGGCTCATGATGGCCACAAGGACCAGCATCACCAGCAGGTTGCCGCCAGAGAGGTATTCTACAACCTCGCCCACAAACCCGTGTGCGCCTGTCAGAGAAATCGACCCAACGATCACACCGGCAGCAGCTGTAGCAATACCGATCGAAATCATGTTGCGTGCGCCCGCGGTGACACCTTCCACACATTCGCCAATACCGTGTTTTAAGCGGTTGAACACTTCAGACTCACCACGGAACATCGCTTTTAGCGGATGCTGTGTCAGCGTGATGAAGATCATTGCAAGACAGGCATAATAGGCTGACAAGTGTGCCGACAGACGTTCTGGTGATGGTAAGATACACCATAGCAATATGATGATCGGCAACAGAAAATAAAGACCGGTCCATGCGGTATCGGATGCAACCGGCAATTCGGTAATCGGCGCATTCGGATCATCACGTTCCAGATCAGGCCGTTTTGATGCGAGATAAAGCAGAACCAGATACAGCACGAATGTGATCGCCAGCACCATATATACGGTCAACCCGGGGAATGCCGCTTTAACTTGGCCCAGCGTGAAGTAGACCAGCACGAACAATACACCCACAGTGATAAACCCAGTCAGGAACCCGATCATCTTATGCGTAAGTGTCTTTGTTGAAGGCGGTTTTGGCAGACCTTTCAGGTCCAGTTTACAGGCTTCCAGATGCACAATGTACACAAGCGCTATATAGGAAATAATCGCAGGCAACAGCGCATGTTTCAAAAGCGTGGTGTATTCAACACCTGTGAATTCGGCGATCAAAAAGGCCGCAGCCCCCATCACCGGCGGCATCAGCTGGCCGTTGGTGGATGAAGCCACCTCAACCGCTCCCGCCTTTTCAGCAGAAAAGCCTGTGCGTTTCATCAATGGAATAGTGAATGTGCCCGTGGTCACCGTATTGGCGATCGAGGAACCTGAATAAAGTCCGCTTAAAGCAGAGGCGATAACAGCGGCTTTAGCCGGTCCGCCTTTAAAGTGGCCAAGCAGTGCAAAGGCGATTTTAATGAAATATCCGCCAGCACCGGCTTTTTCCAGAATAGCGCCAAACAGCACGAATAAGAAAATCGTTTGGGTAGATACCGCAAGGGGTTTCCCGAATATGCCTTCTTCCTGCATCCAGAAGTGCCACATGCCTTTGACAAAAGAAGCCCCGCCCCAGTTGCCGCCGCCGATAAACACATATGCAGCCAGAACACCCGCAACCACAACCAGTGGCAATCCAAGTGATCGGTATACAGCCATAGTCAACACAATGACCCCAAGCACAGCAACAGTCATATCGAATTTAATATTGGCATGTCCGAAATCACCTGCGCGTTCCGCGATATTGGTGTTCATCAAAATCATGTACAGCATCGCGCAGACACCAAGCGACAGCACTATCCAGTCATACCAAGGGATGCTTGTGCGCGAACTGCTTTTGAATAATGGAAAAGCAAGTGTGGCAAGCACAAGAGAGAACGCCAAATGCACTTTGCGTGAAATCGACAGGTTGCCGATAAACTGAAAGAAATCAATACCAAGGGCGGTTGACAGC
The DNA here is from genome assembly GCA_964195605.1 of uncultured Amylibacter sp. Lineage (GTDB taxonomy): Bacteria > Pseudomonadota > Alphaproteobacteria > Rhodobacterales > Rhodobacteraceae > Amylibacter. The sequence continues at coordinate 24,055 of CAXMSA010000002.1, read as the reverse complement.
ATAGAGGGGACAGGAGAGGCAATATAAAGTTGGTAGATCGCCCATGAAAAACAAATCACGGGTATAAGTTTTGCCTGCCAACCCAATGGATTTCGCGCGCCTGTATCTACATCCGCGACTAGCTTGTCCGCATCCGACATCGTTTGATTATCTGACATATATGTCTCTCCCCAGAGCGTTCAGATGTACATAAAACCTGTATTCACCCGACATTTTTAAAATTTATTTATAGTTTTATCTTGGAGTCGCAAAATTGTAGCAGAGAGTTTCCCCTCTGCTACACGGGCTGATATTACATCCAGCCTTGTTCTTTGTAGTACTTAACCGCACCAGCATGAAGCGGTGCAGAAAGACCGTCTTGGATCATTTCTCCCGGTTTCAAGTTTGCAAACGCAGGGTGCAATTTCTTGAACTGGTCAATGTTATCAAACACAGCTTTCACAACAACATAAACCACATCTTCCGGCACATCAGCGCTCGTTACAAAAGTAGCACCAACACCGAATGTTGTGACATCATCAGCGTTGTTATACATGCCGGCCGGAATTGTTGCTTTACGGTAGTATGAGTTATCCGCAATCAGCTTATCAATTTCAGGACCTGTAACGTCAACCAAGTGTGCCGCACATGAAGCTAGGCTTTCTTGTGTAAGCGCGGATGGGTGACCCACCAACCAGAAATAAGCGTCGATTTTACCATCACAAACAGCAGCACCAGTTTCAGCAGATTTCATTTCTGCCGCAAGAGCCAGATCAGAACGTTCCCAGCCAAGTGCGCCTTCAAGAACTTCCCATGTACCACGTGTACCGGAACCGGGGTTGCCGATATTCATCCGCTTGCCTTTAACATCAGAGATGTTGGCAATACCTGCATCATCACGTGCAATAACCGTCACTGGCTCGGCATGAACTGAAAATACTGCGCGCAGTTTCTCAAATTTGCCAGCATCTGCGAATTTGGATGTGCCGTTGTAGGCATGGTACTGCCAGTCAGACTGGGCCACACCAAATTCCAACTCACCCGCTTTGATAGTGTTGATGTTGTAGATTGATCCACCTGTAGACTCTGCAGAGCAGCGGATACCATGTTCTTTGCGGTTTTTATTCACCAGACGGCAAATTGCGCCACCTGTTGGGTAATAAACCCCGGTTACACCGCCTGTGCCAATAGACACAAACTGTTCCGCAGTGGCGGCACCCGCCACCATTGTTGAAGCTGTCAGTGCAGCTGCTAAAAAGCTAAATTTTTTCATAAGATTCTCCCATATGCTATACGGCCGGCTTAGACCGACTCGCCCTGATAATACGTAATGTTTTATTGATGTCACTTAAAAACACCTGTTATTTTTGTTTTACCGACTGGTAAAATAAAAAACACTGCGTAAACTTGTAAGGGATATTAGGGCCTATAAGGCCGCAGTATAAATCGCCAAAGCCGCTTCATAGGTCATTTCGCGTGGATTATTCACCAAAAGCCGGGTTTGTTTCATACCATCTTCGGCCAGCATCGGCAGGTCATTATGGTTAATACCCACATCACGCAGGCAGGATTTCATGCCAAGTTCGGGGCCGAGGTTTTTAAAACCCTGCACCATGCCTGCACATATTTCTAGCGTTGTTTTCCCTGTCAGTTCGGGAAAAACAATCGGGGCAATTTCAGCATATTGTCTGGCGGCCAGAGTATCTGCCATATTAAATTCCAGCACATACGGCAGGATAATCGCGTTTGACAGCCCATGTGGCACATGAAAATGCCCCCCCAACGGATAGGCCAGCGCATGCACGGCGGCGACCGGCGCATTGGCAAACGACATGCCCGCAAGCATGGAGCCCAGCAGCATGTCAGAGCGCGCGGTACGGTCGTCGCCATGACTGCAAGCCGTGTGGATAGCGCCGCCCAAAAGCTGCAAGGCTTGTTTTGCCAGCGTGTCAGACAGAAGATTTTTTGCGTGTTTGGTGGTGTAAGCCTCAATCGCATGCACCATCGCATCAATACCAGTGGCCGCAGTGATATGGGCAGGCAGGCCGATAGTCAGTTCCGCGTCCAATATGGCCCAGTCCGGCAATAAGACAGGTGACACCACACCCTTTTTCTCAGATGTGCGCGTGGTGACAATCGAGATCGGGGTCACTTCAGAACCGGTACCTGCTGTAGTCGGTGCCAGAAGCAACGGCAAGCGCATGCCTTTGACCATGCCCACACCGTACATTTCATCAAGATCTTGCGTTATATGGGGGTGTGCCAAAACCGATATCAGTTTTGCCGTATCCAAAGACGAGCCACCGCCAACGGAAACAACACCATCAACAGTTTGGGCTTTGGCCGCATCAACTGCCGCACGGATCATAGCCTCTGGCGGGTCTGCGACTACATTATCAATAATATGTACATCTATGCCTGCGGCTTTCAAACCGTTCAGAGCAGCATTTGCCAGACCCAACTTCAAGATCATTGCATCGGTTACGAAAGCAACCTTATGGCACCCCATTTCAGCCATGATCTGGCCGATCTTTTCGGTGGCACCAACTTCGGACAGAATTGAACTGGTGGTCTGAAATTTAAACGGCTTCATGTCGACATCCTAACTTGAGCAATTGTTAATAGATACAGTTGGAAATAATATTCAAGCCTCTCCTTGTCGAATTTAGATAATTTTCCGAATTTATTAACATCTCTTGATTATGAAATGGGCAGATATTCATCTGCCAGTACGAAGAGGCTACGAATGAGATAATTTTACGTGGATAGTTCTGGTTTTCATCGTTCTTTATGATTTTCCAACATTGACCCAACGCAACCGAAGCGCATTTGTCAAAACGAAAACGCTGGACAGTGCCATAGCACCCGCAGCCAGAACAGGTGATAACAGAACACCGCTTAACGGGTAAAGTGCACCTGCGGCTACAGGGATCAGTAAAATATTGTATCCAAATGCCCAGAACAGGTTTTGGCGAATGTTTTGCATGGTGCGTTGGCTGATCGCAAAAGCGTTGGCCACACCTTGCAGATCACCTGACATCAGCACCACATCGGCTGCCTCAATCGCCACATCGGTACCTGTTCCGATCGCAATGCCAACCTCTGCCACCGCAAGTGCAGGCGCATCATTGATGCCGTCACCGACAAAGGCGAGTTTGTGGCCACCTGCACGCAAGGCCTTCAATGCGGTAACTTTGCCTTCAGGCAAAACCTCGGCCACCACGTGATCTATACCAAGCTGTTTGGCGATGGCGTTTGCGGTGCCAGTATTATCGCCTGTGATCATCGCCACTTTCAGGCCCAGATCATGAAGTGCTGCAATTGCAGCGGGGGTGGTTTCTTTGATCGGGTCTGACACCGCAATCACGGCGGCAATCTGGCCGTCAATCGCGGCATAAAGCGGTGTTTTGCCGCTTTGACCTAACGCAACCCCACGGGCTTTCAACCCATCAAGGGTCACATTTTCCCGGACCATAAAACGGTCTGCGCCAATAAGCACGGTTTTACCATTAACTGTTGCTTGCACACCGTAACCAGTGATCGACGTGAAATCCTGAATGTCGGGCAAGGTCATGCCGTTGGCGGCCCGCAGAATTGCCTGCGCAATCGGATGTTCCGAGGTCGCTTCTATGGCGGCGACATGCGCAAGTACCTCGTCGGGATCAAACCCGTCGGCTACAATCAAGTCGGTCAGTTCGGGATGGCCTTCGGTAAGCGTACCCGTTTTATCTACGGCAACGATAGAGACCTCTTGTAACATTTGTAACGCTTGCCCTTTGCGAAACAAAACGCCCATTTCAGCTGCGCGTCCCGTTCCCACCATTATCGAGGTTGGCGTGGCCAGGCCCATAGCACACGGGCAAGCAATGATCAGAACCGATACCCCCGCGACAAGCGCAAACCCAAGAACAGGCTCCGGCCCGAAGATAAACCAGAGAATAACGGTAAGTAGTGCGATAATCATCACCGCAGGTACGAACCATGCCGTGATTTTATCGACCATGCCCTGAACAGGTAGTTTAGCCCCTTGCGCCTGTTCAACCATATGGATGATTTGCGCCAACATGGTGTCACTGCCAACTTTGGTAGCAATAAATGCAAGAGCGCCTGTGCCGTTTATCGTGCCACCAACCACATGCGCACCATTTGTCTTTTCCACCGGAACCGGCTCACCCGTGATCATGCTTTCATCAACATAAGATCTACCGGTTTGAACTGTGCCATCTACTGCAATCTTCTCACCCGGTTTGGTATGGATCAGATCGCCTACGACAATCTCATCAATGACCAATTCAATTGTTTTCCCGTCCCGTTCCACAAATGCAGTCTTTGGTTGCAGACTGATAAGTTTTCGAATGGCCTGCCCAGTGCGCCCTTTGGCGCGGGCTTCCATAAAGCGGCCAAGCAGGATCAGCACCACGATGACCGCAGCGGCTTCATAATAGACATTGGCTGTACCAGCAGGCAGCAAGTTGGGGGCAAATGTTGCTACCAGCGAAAACCCGTAAGCTGCAGATGTACCAAGTGCGACAAGTGAATTCATATCGGGGGTGCCCTTGATTAAGGCAGGAAACCCTTTGGTATAAAACGACAGACCGGGGCCAAACAGTACGGCAGTGGTAAGAACAAATTGCAAAAGGCGGCTGTTTTGCATCCCTAAGCTATTATCGATAAATAAGTGCAGGGCGGGGAAGATATGGCCACCCATCTCTATTATAAAAACGGGCAAGGCCAAGACTGCGGCTAATAATGTCAGCCGCCCAAGCGTTGCAATTTCTTGCGCTTTACGGTCTGTTTTATCAACATTGCTTTGTGTTTTCACTTTCGCGGGGTAACCAGCTTCTGTGGCTAATCCTGCGATTTTTTCAGGGGATATGACACCTGCGGTAAAACGCACTGATGCTGTCTCGGACGCAAGGTTAACGGATGCATCCAACACCCCTGCCCCGGCTTTCAGGGCTTTTTCAACCTGTCCGACACAAGACGCACAAGACATGTTTTCGATATCTAATGTTACGTCCAAAGAGACTGCGGGGTAGCCTGTATCTGATAAGATTTTAACCACATCGACCGTGGTGACAGGGTTATCGTAGCTGACTTGAACTGTTTCTGTGGCGAGGTTTACTACAGCTTTGGTAATATTGGGAACTGCTAACAATGCTTTTTCCACCCGTCTCACGCACGATGCACAAGACATGCCTTCAATCTGGAATGCGCTGGTACTTTGGGTATTCATTATCTTTATCCGATTGGTGGTTTTGGCTTTATGGGTATAAATAATGGCTCCAGTAACTGGAAGGTCAAGTGGATTAACTAATTTAATAAAAGTAAAAGATCAGAATCATTCTGCTCTGATGACGCATAAACTCTGAAAACAAGACAGCCGAAAGGGTGACCGTCGATTGCTTTAAATAAGCAGCTTATGTGGTGACAATAATCAATCAGGATCATTTCGATTTGGCGAATCGGATGAAGGGTTGATCAAGGTGCAGGCCAAACGGCACATTTTAAAAGATATTTCTACAGACCTAGGAGTTTTAAAAGATTTTTGCATAGACTTGGAAATATGCAATTTAAGGGTGGCATTAGGTCAGGAGATAGATGCAATATTGATGGTGATGCATATTCCCGTGATGGGCATTCCGCCCGGAAAATCAATGGTAACCAAATCGTTTAGTCGCCTTATAGCAATCGGCATCACAGGGCTTTACCGGCGTAAAATCTTTGAAACTTGGCATAAAACGCTTGTTATCGTGTGAAATAGCGCAGATGTCCGTGCTGTTAGACGCCCAATCAAAGCGGTTGATTTTACTACAATGCCACCAATGTAACATGGTCAGGTCGTGCCAACGGGGGATAGGTAGTACAGACAGCGATAAGATTTAACAAAATTAAGACAACTCGAAAATGTATGAATTTACTGTGAAATCCTGAAAATTTATTGACAGTTCAGTGACTCTTGTCCAATCTTCTTCAATCGGTCGTGCGCATTTGATTGCGACGCTTGTAAGAGGGAGAGAATATCTAATATTACAAAACTGTTACAAAACTGTAATGTAGTTTGTATAAACTGATTCCATCAGGAAAAGGATGCTATCGATCTCATAGCAAGCAGGCTGCGTTTTAGTCTGACTTAAAAAAACAATGGAATAACAACTGGGAGAATATATAATGAAAACACTAACCTTATCAGGTGTCGCATGGCTGACGCTGACGGGAGCTGCCCTTGCCGGCACATGCCCTGCAGCGACAGTCTCCGACATGGCAGGCATCGCGAGCGGTGCTTTTCCACAAGTATTTGAACTTGCCGAATATCAATCTCTGGGCAACTGTACTATGGAATTTGCCGCAAACCCTGCGTCTGAAGCGCTGAATGCACGCATTCGCGGTAATGGCCCGCTGCCTGGTCTTGCAGACCGTATTCCGGCAGAGCCATTGATTATGACACCTTACGCTTCTGTTGGTAAATACGGCGGCACATTTGATGCGCTTTCAAATGCAACAGAGTCCGGTACATCAGACTTTATGTCTGTACGTCACGTGAACTTGGTGCGTTATTCAGACGATCTGACAACCATCGTGCCAAACGTTGCTAAAAGCTGGGCATGGAACGCTGATTTCACACAGCTGACTTTCAATCTGCGTAAAGGCCACAAATGGTCAGATGGCGCGCCATTTGGTGCCCGTGACGTTAAGTTCTGGTATGACAATCTAGCGGTTGATAGCAATGTGCGTGAAAAGCCAAAAGATTATGTTTTGGTTGCTGGCGAAAAAATGAACCTTGTGGTTGTTGATGAGCAAACTATCCAGTTCAACCTGCCGTCACCAAAACCGGGCCTGTTGTCACACTTTGCCAACCACTATGCGCAAGGTTTCCAGCCAATGCACTTCCTGGGTAAATATCACCCGTCTGTAGATGCAGATGCAGATGCAAATGCACAAGCTATGGGATTTGAAAACGGTTATGCAGCGGTTGCAGCTTACTATGGCAGCTCTGACTGGATGGACACGCCGACACCGATGTTGACTAATTCTGACAAACTAGCGGCTATGCCTGCTGATACGGTGCCAACATTGGAAAGCCACATCATCATCGCTGAAAGCACGGAAGGCCGTCATCTGGTTGCTAACCCGTATTTCTTCCAGGTTGATACTGCGGGTAACCAATTGCCATATATCAATGAGCAAGACGAGTTGTTTGTTGGTGAAAGTGAAGTGCGGTTGCTGAAATTGGTCAACGCAGAAGTTGATTATAAGGCACAGTCACTGAACCTAGATTATGCGCCATTGTTGATGGAAAATCAGGAAAAAGGTAACTTTAGCGTTGATCTGAAGCCTGAAGTTGCATTTGGTGTTTTCGCGTTTAACGTAAATTCCGAGAACCTTGAGAAGCGTAAAGTGTTCGGTGATGTACGGTTCCGTCAGGCGATGTCTGTTGCGATGAACCGTGACGAAATGAACGAAGTTGTTTATTTCGGTCTGGGTAAACCAGCGCAGTATGTTGCTTTCTCACCATCGCCTTCGTTTGTAAGCGAAGAGATGGACAACTATATGACTCAGTTCGATGCTGGAAAAGCCAATGCATTGCTTGATGAGATCGGTATGGTTGACACAGATGGCGACGGTATGCGTGAGTTGCCAAATGGCGAAACACTGGTGCTGAACCTTCAGGTTGCGACACAAGGTATTTCAGTGAAACTGGTCGAACTTGTTGGCCAAAACTGGAAAGACGTTGGCATCAATAATACAGTTAAAGAAGTGACAACGGATGAATTTCGTTCAGCACAGTCTTCTAACAAACTTGATGTGATGATGTATGCTAAAGGTCAACCATTGGCTGTTATCCTAGGCAACGCCGAAGTGTTCCAACCACCGTTTGATAACTACTTCAACGTGCGGAACGGTATACTTTGGGCTGAATATCTTGACCAAAATGGTGCGTCTGGTGTGAAACCACCACAGTATGTCTATGATATGATGGCAGACATTGATGCATTCCAAGGTGCTGTAGCTGGTTCTGATGAATCAAATACAATTGGTGCACGTCTGGTAGAGACCATGGCCAAAAGCCTGCTGTTTATCGGTACTGTGAAAGCAGTTGCACCGATCTATCACAACAATGCACTGAAGAACTTCACCGAGTTCAAGACGCAGTCTTATGCTTACTACCGGGCATATCCTTACCGCCCGACACAGTGGTACCTAGACGAATAATCTGTCTTTAAGTCTCTGACCTAAAAGCCTTGGGCAATTTCGATTGCCCAAGGTTACAAAATCAAAAAAATAGCCATCTAAATTCCAGGGGGGATTAACGTAGCAATGTTAGAATTTTCCAAATTTGTTGTGGTTCGGGCGGTGTTGGCAATCTTCACGCTTGTACTTGTCTCATTCATTGTTTTTTCCTTGATGGAATTGGTACCCGGCGATTGCGCCGAGCGGTACCTAGCCTTTAAGAACTCTCAAGGGGCTGTGATCTCTCCTGCTGATATACAGGCAGAACGTGTCCGGCTTGGCCTTGACCAACCTTACATTCAACGCTGGGGTGGCTGGATCATCAATGCCTTCCAAGGCGAATACGGTGACAGCTGTATCCTGCGTTTGAATATCAACCAGCTTCTGGGTGAGAAATTCTGGTTAAGCTTGGGGCTTTGCTTATCTGCCCTGCTTCTTGCCTACGCAATTGCCATTCCTGTTGGCATTCTGGCTGCAACTTCAAAAAATGCTGTTTTGAACAACAGCCTGCGTCTGGTCAGCTACCTAGGTCTGGCCCTGCCAAACTTCCTGCTGGCCCTGATGATCATGCTGTTCTCCACCGTGATGTTCGGAGACAGTCTGACGGGATTGTTTTCAAAAGAGTTCCGGGATGCGGCATGGTCGTATGACCGGGTAATGGATTTCCTTGGCCACGTCTGGTTGCCGATCTTTATTCTGGGCTGGTCTGCGACCGCGTTTGCCATCCAAACAGTACGTGCCTTGATGTCTGATGAAATTGGCAAGCTCTATGTGACTGCCGCCGCTGCACGCGGTGTGTCAGGCCGCAGATTGTTGATGCGCTATCCTGCACGCCACGCACTAAGCCCGATCATCAACTCACTAGGGTTCGATTTGAACCGTATCTTCAACGAGTTGCCTATCGTGGCCCTGATCCTGACATTGACCGAAGCCGGTTCATTGTTGATCGAAGCCTTGGCGCGATCAAACGATCAGCAGTTAGCGGGGGCGATCATTTTCTTGCTGACCGCAAGTATTGTCAGCATTAACTTTATTACTGACATCATCCTCGCCCTTACCGATCCACGCGTTCGTCGCAGCATTGTAGGATAAGAGATATGACCGATACAACAAACATAGATGCCGCTGCCGACCAAAAGCTGAAAGAGGCCTATTTCACTGCCTCGCAAAGCCAGTTAATCTGGCAGCGGTTCAAGAAAAACAAATCCGCCCTTGCTGGGGCATGGGTTCTGATTTTTCTGATCCTTTCAGGTATATTCGCACCATTCCTGACGCCATATGACGCCACCATTGCGGGGCGGGATAAGGAATATATGAACGGCGCACCACAAATCCCGTCTTTTTGCGATGACAGCGGTTGTTCGCTACGCCCGTTTGTTTATACGTCAGAACGTACCCGTTCGGCACTAACCAACTTTCGCTGGGTGACGAAAACCGACACCAGCCTTGAAGCGCGTCGCTATGTTGAGTTTTTCAGCAAAGGTGTGCCATATACGTTTCTGGGCGTGAATTTTGAGACCCATTTATTTGGTGTCGACAAAGGCATGATCCATATTTTTGGCACAGACTCGACAGGTAAGGATATTTATTCCCGAACCCTGACCGCGATCAATACATCAATGGCGGTGGGAACCATCGGGGTGGTTATTGCTTTCCTTCTGGCATTGGCGATAGGGGGGATTGCAGGTTATTACGGTGGCTGGATCGACTCTGGCTTGCAAATGATAACTGATACGGTACGCACCATCCCCAGTATTCCACTGTTCATGGCCTTGGCCGCCTTTATACCAGACACATGGAGCGCGGAGGCGAGGTTCTTTTTCATCTCGATGGTATTAGGACTGATTGGTTGGCCTACCCTTGCCCGACGAATACGAACGCACTTGTTAACGGAACGAAATCAGGAATATGTGCTGGCAGCTCAACTATGTGGTGCAACGCCTGCGCATATCATTCGACGCCACTTATTGCCTAGCTTTACCAGCTATATCATCGTCGATTTGGTGATTTCTTTTCCCTATATGATTCTGTCAGAAACCGCCCTTAGCTTTATCGGGTTGGGCCTGAAGGACCCTGTGAATTCACTTGGGGTGATGTTGCAAAATGTCACAAGTGCCGATGTTCTACTTAACTATCAGTGGTACTTCATACCAGTGATCTTCTTTATTATACTTGTGTTGGCCTTTGTGTTCGTCGGTGACGGATTACGCGATGCTGCCGACCCCTATTCGGATAGCAGCAAATGACACGACTTTTAGATGTAGAAAACCTGACCCTTCAATTCGATACGGATGAGGGTCGGATCACCGCAGTAGACAATGTTTCTTTCACACTGGAAGCAGGCGAGGTCATGGGCCTTGTGGGCGAAAGTGGATCGGGAAAATCGGTTACTGCTAAATCTTTGATGAAACTGAACCCATCAAACGCGATCTATAGTGACGACACCAAAGTCACTTTGCATCTGGAAGACGGGCCGATTGACGTGATGTCATTGCAAACCTCCACTGATCTGAAAGTGATCCGTGGCGGGGCTATTTCAATGATCTTCCAAGAACCAATGGCCAGTTTCGCACCCGCGATCACCATCGGGGATCAGATGGTCGAACAGTTGCAGATCCATACGGATATGAATGCAAAGCGCGCGCAAGAAGTTTCCATTGAAATGCTGGACCGCGTGGGGATTTCCGACGCGAGCGAGCGCTTCAGGCAATATGCGTTCGAGTTGTCAGGCGGGATGCGCCAGCGTGCGATGATCGCGATGGCTCTTTCAACCAAGCCTAAATTGCTGATCGCGGATGAGCCTACAACAGCACTGGATGTGACCATTCAAGCACAGGTGATAGATTTGATGAAAGATCTTGTCACTGAATTTGGCATGGGGATTGTTTTCATTACGCACGATCTGGGTGTGATAGCCCAAACCGCTGATAAAGTGGCCGTGATGTATTTGGGCCGCCTTGTGGAACAAGGTCTTGTGCGCGAAGTAATTCGTAATCCATCACACCCTTATACCAAGGGCCTGATTGCAGCACTGCCAAGCCTTGATGATTTGGACAATCCACTAACCGCTATCCCGGGCGATATTCCATCACCACTGGAACGGCCACCTGGCTGTGTGTTCAGCACACGGTGTTCTTCGGTAGTGGGCGATGTTTGCTCTACCAAGATACCAGGTTTCAGTGAGGTCACAAAAGGGCATAATGTTGCGTGCCATATTTACGATGAGGGAGCTTCAAAATGAGTGATGACGTACTAATAGAAGCCCGTGATCTTTCAGTTCATTACCCATTGCGCGGCAAGAGCCTGTTTGGCCCGAAACCTGTGGTCAAAGCAGTTGAAAATGTCAATCTGGACATTGCCAAGGGCAGTTTTTTCGGCCTTGTAGGTGAAAGTGGCTCTGGCAAGACCACGCTGGGCAAAGCTTTGTTACAAGCCGCCCCGATCTCACGTGGGACAGTTGCTTATAATGACGGCGAAGCAAGTTTTGACCTGACAAGCCTTTCACCAAGCGAGCTGAATGAATACCGCAAACGCGCACAGCTGATCTTTCAAGACCCTTACGCGGCACTAAGCCCGCGCATGACCGTGCGCGATATTATTGCCGAGCCAGTAGAGGTGATGGGCCTGACATCATCACGCGAAGAAACCGATAAATGGGTGCGTGAAATAGCTGCGAAATGCCGCTTGAACCTAGAGCACTTGCGCCGCTTCCCACACGCATTTTCGGGTGGTCAACGGCAGCGGATTTCCATTGCGCGTGCGCTGGTATCTAATCCGAATTTCGTTGTGGCCGATGAAAGTGTGGCCGCGTTGGATGTGTCTATTCAGGCTGATGTTCTGAACCTATTGAAAGAAATTCAACAGGAAATGGGGCTGACGTTCCTGTTTATCAGTCACGATTTAAGTGTGGTGGCGCATATCTGTGACCACGTGGCCGTGATGTATCTGGGCCGTCTGGTGGAAACCGCGCCAACGCGCGAGTTGTTTGCAAATCCACGGCACCCCTATACCAAGGCACTGCTATCCGCGATCCCGTCACTTGACCCGGATGATCGAGGTAAAGCGCAAAAGCTGGAAGGCGAAATTCCGTCACCCACCAACCAACCATCGGGCTGTAAGTTCCACACACGTTGTCCGTATGTAACGGATCACTGCCGTGAGGTAGAACCGATATTGCAACATTCCAGTCACGGGCATGAAGTTGCTTGCCATCGCTGGGAAGAGTTGATGACACCTTAGATTTGGAGACAAGCACATGAAATGGTTAAAGGAAACTTCTATTTTCAGGTTTTTAAGGTACGTCCTAGATTGGACTGCCCATCGTGACACGATAAAACACCTGAATCATTTAACTGATAAAGAACTGAATGATATCGGGTTAAACCGTGGCGGCATTTCCGACCTTATCTATCGCAGTCAAAGCAGCCGGAACTGATTAGGGAGTATAACCCACAACCCCGTTAGGCGTAATTCTGACATCCGCTAAAGTCCTGTCCGCATATTTCATGCGGTGGCTTAGTAGTTTTCGGGTCAAGCGTAGCAATGTGGGTGCATGGGTAGGGTCTGCCGCCAGATCATGTAATTCATGCGGATCAGCTTGCAGATCAAATAACATTGGCGGCAGGTCGCCATTGAAATGTATCAATTTAAATTGCTCTTCACGCAGGATTGCCAGATTTGCTTCATGGGTTGAGACCCCGGCGGCCTGCTGCCAAATAGTCACCTCATCCGGCTCACTGTAATCAAGTTCCAGATGAACAGAATCTCGCCACTTCGCAGGGGTTTTACCTTCTAGGAAGGGGCGTAAAGAAACACCGTCCATACCTGCAGGTACTTGATGCCCGATCAAATCCAAAACTGTGGGGGTCACGTCAATAGACTCGGTAAAAGTCTGAACTGTGGTGCCATGTTGTGCCGTATTTTTTGGATCACGGATAATCAATGGAATATGGTAAGCCGCTTCATAAGGGTTTTGTTTACCCCACAAGTGATGCTCACCCAGCATTTCACCGTGGTCAGCAACAAAGACAACCAGAGTATCATCATACTGGTCAGTTTCTTTTAGGAAATTGATGATCCGGCCAAAATGACTATCCACCTCCGTTGCCAAGCCCAGATAAATCGCACGCAGCTGCTGCACATCATTATCGTTTTCATTATCCAGCGGATCAAGGCCGCACACAACGGTGTTAACCGTCGGGTGTTGCACAGCCCCTGCCATATAAGGATGCGATGCCGCCTGCTCTGCCTGTGTGGACATGCGCGCGGGCTTGGGTAATGTGCTTGGGTCATACATCTTATTGTAAGGCTCAGGGGCCACCAGCGGGGGATGCGGGCGGATATAAGTAGCAAGCGCAAACCAGTTTTGATCCATACGTACAGACAGGTCATGAAGAAGTGAGTTGGTCAGGAATGCAGTGTCACTATCCTCAGCCTTATAAAATGGCGGATCATCCGGCCGCGGTGCCCTAATTGGATCAGGGGATATGGCATCATAAAAATGCGCGTAATCTGGCAGATCATAACCTTTGGATTTCAGATACGCCCGCCAAGGGTAGCTTTGTTTAGACCGCATTTCCAGCACTTCCCTGAACCCCGGCAAAACATTTTCCTCGCTTGTCAGATCAGGGTCGTTCGGGTGATGCGTGCGCGGATCAAAACTGGTATCGGTATAGCCGTATAACATCGGGTCATAACCCGATTTACGGGCCTCAAGCGCAATATTTGTTATGTCATTGGATAATGGTGTACCATTGCGGATAGACCGATGGTTCATCGCATATTTACCCGTTAGAATACTGGCCCGCGATGGTCCGCATGGGTTGGTGACAGAGTAATGTTTGACGAATGTCACCGCCTCTTTGCGGAACGCCTGAATGTTAGGCAGATCCACATGATCTGCCAAAGCACCTTCAATACAATCAGCCCGAAACTGATCAGTTATAACAAAAAGAATTTTAAGGTTATCAGACATATGCGGCATTCCTGAAATAGTATCACTGGCTTTATGGTGAAGCCTTAAACGCCAGCAAAAGCATATTGAAAAAATACGTCAATCGCTATCTTAAATAGGTAATATTTTGTGAATTGAAGAGGCAAGCATACGAAGGTAATAGTTCTTGGTTTTACGGCCACAGAAGTAAAAGGCCTGCAAGGTTTCCCCCGAAGGCCCTTCAGAAAGGGTTTGGTACTATGTATGTTAACCGAACTGGTTCATCGTGTTGTCTTCGCCAGCCGCTTTTAGGGCCGCGTCACCTGAGAAGTATTCCTTGTGATCATCGCCCATGTCGGAACCTGACATATTCTGGTGTTTCACACAGGCAATGCCTTGGCGGATTTCTTTGCGTTGAACGCCAGCCACATAACCCAGCATGCCTTCGGAACCGAAGTAATCTTTCGCCAGATTGTCTGTAGACAGGGCTGCCGTGTGGTATGTCGGCAGGGTGATCAGATGGTGGAAAATACCCGCGTCACGTGCTGCATCAGCTTGGAAAGTACGGATTTTATCGTCCGCTTCCGTGGCCAGATCAGTGCCATCGTAATCCACAGACATTAACCCATCACGGTCATAAGCTGACACGTCTTTGCCTTCATCATTCCATGTGTCAAAGATTTGCTGGCGGAAGCTCAAAGTCCAGTTGAAGCTCGGTGAGTTGTTATAAACCAGCTTCGCGTTAGGTACGGCTTTACGCACTTCATTGATCATCTCGCCGATTTGGCCGATATGCGGTTTTTCAGTTTCAATCCAGATCATATCTGCACCGTTTTGTAGGCTTGTGACACTATCCAGAATGCAGCGGGCCACGCCTGTGCCGGCTTTGAACTGGAACAGGTTTGATGGCAGACGTTTCGGGCGCATCAACTTTCCGTCTTGTTTGATTACCAGATCACCATTGGCCATATCATCCAAAGTCACTTCGTCACAATCCAGAAAACTGTTGTATTGATCACCCAGATCGCCTGGTGTGTTGGTAACTGCGATTTGTTTGGTTAGGCCAGCGCCTAGGCTGTCTGTACGAGCAACAATAACACCGTCATCCACACCCAATTCAAGGAAGGCGTAGCGACAGGCACGGATTTTCGCTAGAAAATCTTCGTGCGGTACAGTTACTTTACCGTCTTGGTGGCCACATTGTTTTTCATCTGACACTTGGTTTTCGATTTGCAATGCACAAGCACCCGCTTCGATCATCTGTTTGGCCAGCAGATATGTCGCTTCCGCGTTACCAAAGCCTGCATCAATGTCAGCGATGATCGGCACAACGTGGGTTTCGAAATTGTCGATCTTGGCTTGCACTTCGGCTTTAGCAGCCGCATCAGATGCCGCATCCAACGCACGAAACAAGCCCCCCAATTCACGGGCATCCGCTTGACGTAAGAATGTGTAAAGCTCTTCGATTAACGCAGGTACAGAGCTTTTTTCATGCATGCTTTGGTCAGGCAATGGGCCAAACTCGGAACGCAATGCCGCGATCATCCAACCGGACAAGTACAGGTATTTACCTTTGGTTGTACCGAAATGCTTCTTGATCGAAATCATTTTCTGTTGGCCGATAAACCCGTGCCAGCACCCCAAGGACTGGGTGTATTGTGAGCTGTCCGCATCATAAGCGGCCATATCTTCGCGCATAATCTTGGCGGTATATTTTGCAATATCAATGCCAGTTTGAAATTTGTTTTGCGCACGCATGCGTGCCACATATTCAGGGTTGATCGCCGCCCAAGCAGTTCCGTGCTGTGCGATCAGGTTTTGCAACTCTGTGCTTTGCGTATCGTAAGGCATTTTTCAGTTCCTTGATTTTGTAAAGTCAGTCACGACTCAGGGTCATATTCTGTGACTATATTTACAAAATTAGATCGGGGAAGTGTTGAAAATATAAGAAAAACAAGGGTTTTTCGTGTATTTTTGTATGGGTCGTGTAAAGCTTGGCTTGTAAACTTGTAAATTTTGTAAATTTACAAGCAGGGCCTACTTTCCATGTTGCGCCAACCAGAAAGAGGATACCCCCGCGATTATAATCACCATTAAACCGACCAGACTATAGTAATCTGGCCAGTCAGAAAAAATCAACACGCCGGCAACCGTGGCCGATATAAGTTGGCTGTAAACCAATGGGGCCATAACATTTGCAGGCGTTGTTCTGCTTACAACGATCAACAACATATTACCCACCGCAGAGGCAATGGCACTGATTATGATGAAACCACCCAGGAAAGGGGTCATTTCCGGCACTGGGCCAATGCTTAAAGGGAACAGAACAACAGCCCCGATCAACAAATGCGAGACCAGCAAAAACCGCGGGCGATACTGGCCTGCCAACCTGCGTGTGGCCACTAGAAAAGCACCGTAAAAACTGCCTGCAAGTATCGCAAAGCCCATGCCGGGGGTCATACCGAAACCCGGTTTAACAACCAAAAGCACACCGATGAAACTGATCATCAACAGTAAACTACGCCACAGTGTGATGCGTTCTTTCAGGATTATAGCTGACAGGATGTAAGAGATCACGGGGCCAATGAAGAACCCACCATAAACATTGGCAATCGGCTCGGTTTTCAGCGCAGTCAGGATCGAACTTACCCCCCCTATAATAAAGCAGGCGCGCAAAATGACGAACCTGTTCAGCAAGTTCGGCAGCTCTGCGCGTGTTAGACCACTGAATGGCAAAATAAGCAACGCGCCCAGCGCAAACCGCGCCCATGCGATAAACAAAGGGCGAAACCCCGAAGCGGATAGTATCTTACCCACCGCATCACCAATTACAATCATGGTCATGGCCAGAAACATGATGGCAACGGATTTGTATAGCGCGTGTTGCGGCATGGGGGGATCCAATAAGAAAGAGCCGCAGCTTTATCCGCCGCGGCTCTTACGTCAATCGGTAGTGATACGGAGTGGTTTACCCATCCACCCTGATCGTAGAATTATTTGGATTGTAAGGGCTGTCTTCAACCACTTCCGCATCCCACAATTCACGGAACATTCTGACCTTCAGCTTTTGACCCATAACCGCCAATTCAGGTGGCAGATAACCCATGCCGATTGATTTTTCGAACGCAACCGAATACCCGCCGGAGGTTAAACGCCCGACTTTTTTGTCGCCGTCATAAAGTGCTTCACGCCCCCATGGGTCTGCGTCCGCAGGTCCATCGATCAACAGGGTCACACATTTTGAACGGATGCCCTTCGCTTCCATCGCCTCTTTGCCGTAGAAATCTTTTGACAGATCAATGAAACGTGGCAAATCAGCTTCGGCAGGTGTTGCATCACGGCCCAACTCGGTACCAAACGCGCGGTAGGATTTTTCTTGCCGTAACCAGTTTTGCGCCCGCGCACCCACCAGTTTGATGCCAACATCGGCACCCGCTTCCATGATCAAGTCATATAGGTAGTTTTGCATCTCAATCGGGTGGTGCAATTCCCAACCCAGCTCACCAGTATAAGCCACACGAATAGCATTGACCGGGCACATGCCCAGTTCAATCTGGCGTGCAGACAACCACGGAAAGTGTTTGTTGCTAAGCGCTGTTACAGGATCAACATCCTTGATGATCTTGTTCAAAACATCACGGGTTTTTGGCCCTGCAATCGCAAACACACCCCATTGATTGGTCACATCCTGAATTTCGATATAGCCGAACTCTTCGGCCTTATCGGCAGCGGCTTTGCGCAGATAATCCGCGTCATAAGCTGTCCAAGCACCCGCAGAGACAAGATAATAATCATCCTCGCCATTGCGCACGATAGTGTATTCAGTGCGTGTGGTGCCGTGCGATGTCAGCGCGTAAGTTAGGTTGATACGGCCAATTTTCGGCAGCTTGTTACACGTAAACCAATCCAGGAATTGCGTCGCACCCGGCCCCTTGACCACATGCTTGGTGAATGCAGTCGCATCGATCAGGCCTACGCCCTCACGAATGGCTTTGGCCTCTTCCACAACATATTGCCACCAACCACCACGGCGAAAAGACCGTGCGGCGTTATCGTCAAAGCCGTTAGGCGCGTAATAATTAGGCCGCTCCCAGCCGTTGACTTGGCCAAACTGTGCGCCTGCCGCTTTTTGGCGGTCATAAGCGGGTGATGTGCGAAGGCCGCGTGCCGCTTCACGTTCTTCATCGGGGTGGTGCAAAATGTAGACGTGCTCATAGCATTCCTCATTCTTCACAGAGGCGTATTCCGTCGTCATCCAAGAGCCGTAGCGTTTCGGGTCAAGTGACGCCATATCGATCTCGGCCTCACCTTCGACCATCATTTGCGCCATATAATTGCCAACACCACCTGCTGCGGTAATGCCAAAAGAGAAGCCTTCCGCCAGCCACATATTACGCAGGCCGGGGGCTGGGCCCACCAGCGGGTTGCCATCAGGTGTGTAGCAAATCGGGCCGTTGAAATCGTCTTTCAAGCCGCTTTCTTCACAAGATGGCATCCTGTGGATCATCGCCATATATTGTTCTTCGATGCGTTCCAGTTCCAGCGGGAATAGATCCGCGCGAAAGCTGTCTGGCACACCGTATTTAAACCGTGCCGGCGCGTTGGCCTCATAAACACCCAAAATCCAACCGCCACGTTCTTCACGCACATAAGATTGCGCATCCGCGTCGCGGATCACAGGGTGTTCAGGATTACCGTTTGAGCGCCACTGCACCAAAGCAGGGTCTTTATCGGTGACAATAAACTGGTGTTCCACAGGGATTGCAGGGATTTTAATGCCCAGTAATTGTGCCGTGCGTTGCGCGTGGTTGCCCGTAGCCGTCACAACATGTTCAGCCGTGATGATCACTTGCTCTTCGGATGGTACCAGATTGCCGCCCTTTTCCACCATCTTGGTGCAGGTAACTTTCCATTCGGACCCTGTCCATTCGTACCCGTCAACCTGCCATTTCCGTTCAATAGTCACACCGCGTTGGCGCGCGCCTTTGGCCATAGCCATGGTCACGTCGGCGGGGTTGATATAGCCATCACCCGGGTGATAAATAGCACCCTCCAAATCATCGGTGCGAATAAGTGGCCAGCGTTCCTTGATCTCATTAGGCGTCAGGTGGTGATACTCAATGCCCACAGTTTCAGCGACGGAACCATACAGCATATATTCATCCATACGATCTTTGGTTTGGGCCATGCGCAGGTTGCCAACAATCGAAAATCCCGCGTTCAGACCAGTTTCAGCCTCAAGCGACTTATAAAACTCAACCGAATAATCATGCAAATGCGTGGTAGCATAACCCATGTTGAACAAAGGCAACAATCCAGCGGCGTGCCAAGTTGACCCCGAAGTCAGCTCATCGCGTTCCAGCAACATCACATCATCCCAGCCGTATTTCGCTAAATGATATGCAATGCCTGTACCAACAGCACCACCACCAACAACCAGAGCTTTCACATGGGTTTTCATCGGATCGATTCCTTAAATTGAATAATATCGTTAGATTGCAAAATTTATGCGCAAGGGGCTAGAGTTCGACGACTTATTTGAGGAAAAAACGACATAGTGGTCGCAAAATGCATAGGTCTGTTGACCTTCGCCCCTGCAGGGCTATGTTTTGCCACAACTATACTGGAGAACCTCATGACCACCACAAACCCCTTCTTCGCCACATGGACCACCCCGTTTGAAATACCGCCTTTTGACCAGATCAACGACGCACATTTCGCACCCGCCTTTGAAGAAGCCTTCAAACAGTCCCGTGCAGCAGTGAATGCGGTGGCTGACACGCAAGACGCCCCGACATTTACCAACACCATCGAGGCACTGGAACGCGCGGATCATTTCATGGAGCGTGTGGCCGGGGTTTTCATGAACCTTGCAGGCTCTAACTCCAACGAGGTGCTGGAAGTTTTGCAACGCGATCTTGCGCCCAAATGGGCGGCGTTTAATTCAGAAACCATGATGAATGCCAAACTGTTCGGACGCGTTGATGCGCTTTATCAAGGCCGCAATGATCTGGAATTAACGGGCGAACAATTACGTGTGCTGGAATTATACCATGAAATGTTCGTGCGGTCAGGCGCAAAACTTGTGGGTGACGCGCGGGATCAGTTGGCGGCTATTTCACAACGGTTGGCAGAGTTGGGAACCGCGTTCACCCAAAATCTTTTATCCGATGAACGCACATGGTTTATGGAATTGTCCTTGGATGATCTGGCCGGATGCCCTGACTTTCTGACCGCAGCCGCCCATGAAGCCGCCAAAGAGCGTGATCTTTCAGGCTATATCATCACTTTGTCACGCTCTCTGATCGTGCCGTTTTTACAATTCTCACCGCGCCGTGATCTGCGCGCGGTTGCGTTTAAAGCTTGGGTTGCGCGGGGTGAAAATGGTGGCGATACGGATAATCGCGCAATTGTTACAGAAACCCTGAAACTGCGCCAAGAGCGGGCGCAGTTGTTGGGTTATGACACTTTTTCAGACTTTAAGCTGGCTACAGAAATGGCCAAAACCCCTGAGGCAGTACGGGATTTGCTGATGGCGGTGTGGGAACCTGCAAAAGCTGCGGCCAACAGGGATGCTGAAAAACTGACAAAGCTGATGCGCGCTGATGATATTCAGGCCGATCTTGCCCCATGGGACTGGCGTTATTACGCGGAAAAGCTGCGTAAAGCTGAACATGATCTGGATGAGGCTGAACTGAAGCCCTACTTCCAATTAGATCAAATGATTGAAGCCGCGTTTGACTGCGCCAACAAGCTGTTCGGGTTAAGCTTCACGCCGATAGACGCCCCACTTTACCACGCCGACGCCCGCGCTTGGGACGTAAAGAAGGGCGACCGTCACATGGCGGTGTTTATTGGCGATTATTTCGCACGCTCTTCCAAACGATCCGGTGCATGGTGCTCGCGTTTTCGCGCACAATCAGCGTTGGATGGTGATATACGCCCGATCACTGTGAATGTCTGCAATTTCGCCAAAGCCCCAAAGGGACAGCCCTGCTTGCTAACCTTTGACGATGCCCGCACCTTGTTTCACGAGTTCGGCCATGCGCTGCATTCAATGCTGTCGGATGTAACCTACGGCTTTATCTCTGGCACATCTGTGGCCCGCGATTTTGTCGAACTGCCCAGCCAGCTTTATGAACACTGGCTGTCTGTACCCGAAGTACTGGAACAATATGCCCGCCACGCAGACACAGGTGAAACCATCCCCGCAGAGCTTTTGCAACGCTTGCTGGCTGCCGACAATTTCGATCAGGGCTTTGCTACGGTGGAATATACCGCCAGCGCTTTAGTTGATCTGGCTTTTCACACCCAAAGCCCGCCCAGCGACCCGATGCAAAAACAGGCCGAGATTTTGGACAATATCGGCATGCCTGCCGCTATCACCATGCGCCACGCCACGCCGCATTTCGCCCATGTGTTTTCAGGCGACAGTTATTCCAGTGCCTATTACAGCTACATGTGGTCAGAGGTGATGGATGAAGATGCCTTTGCCGCCTTTCGCGAGGCCGGAGATCCTTTTGATGCGGATACCGCAAAACGCCTGCATGACAATATCTTTGCGACGGGCGGTTCCAAGGATGCAGAAGAACTCTATCTTGGCTTTCGCGGGTCACTACCCAAGGTTGATGCTTTGTTGAAAGGGCGTGGATTGGCTTAAAGCCTAATTATAGCGTTTCGACTTTACCTTGAATCATCACGGAACGAAAATCCCGTTCGAGCATAAGCGAGAGGCAGGAAATTGCGTTTCAACATTAAGTCGAAACGTTCTAATCACGTAACTCATCCGCCCCAACCCCCCATATGTCGGTTTTCAACGCCCAGCTTTCGTCGCCTTTTGCTGAAATAGAACACCATTCCGGCAAACATTCATTCAGCAAGACAATCGCTCCCTCTTGCGCATAGGCAGCAGGGGCGGCTTGCAGGTTTGGCTTAATGCGCAACGTTATATCCGGCTTATTCACAATAACTGTGCGTGAACCCGATAAAAGCGCGTAATGCATCCAACCACCTTGCCCGTCTTTGTCTTGCACTCGCCGCCAATGGCCAAATTCAGCAGTAATCAGAAGCGGCGTGTTAATATGCTGGAAAACCCAGTCAATACGGTATGTCAAACCCGGGCCCCGCCGCGCATTACCCTGTTTTGCTTTCATTGAAACAAACCGGGGCAACAGCAAATTAGTCACGGCACCACGTTCTGTTGCCGCTGTCATAGCAGGAAACCCCGCCAGAATAGCTACCATAACACCCAATAAAAGGGGTTTCATATTCAACTGTACCATTTTACATGCCTGCTCTGGCCAAAGTGTTTTTTGACAAGGCTGGTTGTTTCGCCCTGTTCTTGTGTCTTAAAATTTGCCAGAATAGACAAAAGAAATCCAGCCATATAGGTGAATGATGTCCAATTCCAAACTAAGTGTTGTCGTGACGCGACGGTTGCCAGAGACAGTTGAAAGCCGACTGTCCGAATTGTTTGATGCTAAATTGAATGTAACAGACACGCCTTTCACCCACGCCCAATTGGTTAATGCGTTGCAAACTGCTGATGTTCTGGTGCCGACACTTAGCGATAATCTTGATGCCAAAACGCTGGCCAAGGCTGGCGCGCAACTGAAACTGATCACCAACTATGGTTCAGGCTATGACCATATTGATATAGAGGCCGCCAAGGCGCACGGGATCATGGTCACCAACACGCCCGGCCTGTTATCTGAAGACAGCGCCGATATGACGCTGGCCTTGATCCTGACCGTGATGCGCCGCTTCAAAGAAGGCTCGGCCGCATTGCAATCAGGCAAATGGCAAGGCTGGGCGCCTTCTGCATTTTTGGGTTCCTCTATTGGCGGCAAAACACTGGCCATCATCGGCATGGGCCGCGTTGGTATGGCCGTGGCGCGCCGCGCCAATGCGTTTGGGATGAAGGTAGTTTATCATAACCGCAAGCCCGTGCACCCTGAAATTGAACGTAACTTGAATGCAAGCTTTATCGAAAAGCTCGACGACATGCTGCCGATGGCAGATGTATTGTCAGTGCATTGCCCAAACACCCCTGAAACCCATCATTTATTGAATACGAAACGTTTGCAGATGCTACAACCAAGTGCTTTTGTCATCAACACGGCGCGCGGTTCAGTGATTGACGAAACCGCCCTGATAGACGCATTAGAAAGCGGACGTTTGGCTGGGGCTGGATTGGATGTCTTTGAGAAAGGCAGCGAAGTTGACCCACGCCTATGCGGACGCGACAACGTGATGCTGCTACCGCATATGGCATCTGCCACCAAAGAGGCGCGGATTGATATGGGCGAAAAAGTGATCCTGAACATCAAAACCTTCGAGCTGGGACATAGACCACCGGATCAGGTTTTACCGAAGCGGTAAATACCCGTAAGCTGGACTTCAACCATCTTACAATTTTTGATACTCAGCTTATTCCAAGTGACTTAGTGATTAATCTCCAATTGTTTTTATAGTCTGCTAAATCTTTGATATCATACGCACAATGGGTGTTTTTGGATTACGAGGCCTCACTCCACCATGCTTGTTCAAAAATCGCTTATGCCCCTCATGTATCAAATCCTGAACAACTCCCTGATCAAAGATATAAAACTTCTGCAAGGTTGGAATAGAGTTCTACCATGTCTGATTTAAGACTTGCTTTATCTAAATCATGATCAAGGTTCTTCAATTTTTTAACGAGGTCTAAAGTTGAACTTGCTACAGTCAATGCGCTTGCGATGTCTATTTAAAAATCCTTTGTTTTAAGTTTAACATATAATCTGGGTAAGTGTCCAAATGCCGATAAAAAATGATCGAGTGGGGCCTCATCTAATTATGGTGCATACGAAAAAATATTACCTTCAGCCCACCACCTTACGTCGCACAAATCATACATTCGGCCGATCTTTGTAA
>CAXMSA010000001.1:0-75459 GCA_964195605.1 uncultured Amylibacter sp. | reverse complement strand
ATATGGTACTTTATGGAGAAGTTCTCGATAAAGCCGCCTAATACTATATATAGCGTTATCTATGTGTGAAAAACACAATATGTATTTGTAATTATTTATTTTACAAAAATATATTTCGTGCTCAAGTCTGTGATGTAGGAGTTATTTACTGATTTCCCATAAAAAACAGTTGCATCCCATAAAATACCATGTGATACAGAATGTACGGATGAGGTAGGGTTAAAGAGAGCGAAAAGCTCCAAAACCAAAAAGGTTTCATACAGGCACCTTCCAAGTCTCAAGTAAGATCCGACGTGGGTTGCGAGCAGACACCCCCCCAAGGTGGCACCATAGTTGGACATCCCTAAATGGGACAGATCGGCGGATTGAACAGTGGCAGCAGTTCAATCCGCCGTTTCCATTCTAAGGGGTTAATTTGTGTGGGGCAAGAATTTTGAAGGAGACTGGTTTCAGTGGCAGAACGTTTCAGAGGCGAAAGCACCCACAAGGTGGATGCAAAGGGCCGGGTATCCATTCCCGCTGCCTATCGCCGTGTTCTGGAAGCGGGCGATCCTGACTGGACAACAGGCTTATTCCCCACACTTATTCTAGTCTATCATAACAAAGGCCGTAAATTCATCGAAGGTTATACGGTTGAAGCGATGGATGATCTGGAAGCGCGCATTGAAACGCTGACGCTTGGGTCAAGGAGGCGCCGTTATATGGAACACGCTTTTTCCACGCAATCATTACAGGTGCAAATTGATCCAACCGGACGGTTGGTTTTGTCACAAAGTATCCGCGATAAGTTCGGGATCACCAGTGAAGCGGTTTTCGCGGCCACTGGCACGACCTTTCAAATCTGGGAACCTTCGGCCCATGCAAAACATGCGGCGCATATGGAAGATTGGGTTGACGAAAATGACTGGACCGATGATGGCAAAGACAACTTTGATCCGCTGGTCTTGTTAAACATGCCTCCCGCGTCAGTTTCTACGGGGGAATAATCATGGCGCAGACGTTGGACACATCCCCGTCTTCCCCGCATATTCCTGTATTACTAACCCCAATTTTGGATGCCATTGCCCCCCTGCAGGGCCGTTGGTTGGATGGTACGTTCGGGGCCGGTGGCTATACCCGGGCATTTTTGGATGCCGGGGCAGAGCGGGTATATGCAATTGACCGTGACCCCGAAGTTTTTGAGCGGGCAAAGGATTGGGCCGCTGATTACGGTGATCGGCTGGTTTTGATCAAAGGTACATTCGGGCAACTTGACCGTTTGGCAGCAGAACATGGCGGGGTGCCGCTAAACGGTGTGGTTTTGGATATTGGCGTGTCCTCGATGCAAATAGATCAAGCTGCACGCGGTTTTTCGTTCATGCAGGACGGGCCGCTGGATATGCGCATGTCGCAAGACGGCATGACAGCTGCGGATGTGGTCAATACGGCGGATGAGGCGGTATTGGCGGATATTTTATACTTATACGGTGAAGAACGGGCATCGCGCAGGATTGCGCGGCGTATTGTTGAGACCCGCAAACTGACACCTTTCGTGACCACCAAACAACTGACAGAAGTGATCGAGGCCGCGTTACCACGGCCCAAACCGGGGCAGGTGCATCCTGCAACGCGCACGTTTCAGGCGTTGCGTATTGCGGTGAATGATGAGTTGGGCGAATTGGTGCGTGGCTTGGTTGCCGCAGAGGCGGCTTTGGGTGCGGGCGGCATACTGGCCGTTGTAACCTTTCATTCACTGGAAGACCGCATCGTGAAACGTTTCATGCAGGCCCGCAGCACCCAGGCGCGGGGCAGTCGTTATGCCCCCGAGATGGTGGCAACGGTACCGCAATTCGAAAAAATTTCCAAAAAAGCCATTGGGCCAACCGCACAAGAGATGGCTGAAAACCCACGTGCGCGTTCAGCCAAACTACGCCTTGCCCGGCGTACAGATGCGCCTGCGGGTGATGTGGATGCCAAGGCCCTTGGTCTGCCGAATTTCGATCGTATGAGGTTACAGTAATGCGTAGTTTGTTTTATCTGGTGTGTTCTGCTTTTGTCATCGGGCTGGCTTATTGGGCTTATACGGAAAATTATAAAACCCAGTCTGCACTGAAAGAAGTGAAAACCTTGCAGCAACAGATTGCGCAAGAAAGGGAAACCATTGCGGTTTTGCACGCGGAATGGGCCTATTTGAACCGCCCTGATCGGTTGCGTGAACTAGTGGACTTGAACTTTGAAGACCTCAAACTGATCCCTTTGTTCCCATCGCATTTTGGCGACAGTGAAATGGTAGGTTATCCAACTACGGTTTTTGATAATATTGTTGAACCTGTCACGATCCGTGGAGGAACACAGCCATGATCAGAACGCCTTTGCGTCCCTTGGCGCGTGTCATAGACGCCCGCAAACACGGGCAGAATCCCGATCATATTGAGGCGGCGGAACGGGCAAAACGCAATCAGATAACGCAACAAAGGTTACGCAAACGCGCCGAGGCACGATTGACCATATTGGGGTTGGCGTTCTTTTTGGGTTTTGCTGCGATCGGGGGCAAGATGGCAATGCTTGCAGGAAGTGAACCGGTGGAACCGAAATTGATGGCCTCAAGCTCAAAAATTTATTCGCAACGCGCTGACATTATTGACAGAAATGGATCTGTTCTGGCGACAAACCTGATAACAACTTCGCTTTATGCCCAACCTCACAAGATGATAAATCCGGTGCGGGCGGCGGATGAACTGATAAAAATTTTCCCGGATATTGATGCGGACAAACTGCTTAAGAATTTCACTGGTAAGCGTAAGTTTATCTGGGTGCGCAAGAAAATCAGCCCAGAACAACAACAGCTTGTGCATGATATCGGTGAGCCGGGCCTATTGTTTGGCCCACGCGAAATGCGGCTTTACCCCAATGGTACACTTGCCGCCCATATTCTAGGTGGCACCGGCTTTGGCAAACAAGATGTGCGTGCCGCAGAACTGGTCGGTGTTGCCGGTGTTGAAAAGTTCTTTGATGAGCGCATGCGCGACCCGGCACAGGTAGATAAACCGCTGCAACTGTCCATTGACTTAACCGCGCAGGCCACTATGCGCCGTGTGGTTGAGGGCGGCATGAACATAATGCATGCCAAGGGTGCGGCTGCGGTTTTGATGGATGTGCATACCGGTGAAGTGATCTCAATGGTGTCACTACCAGATTTTGACCCCAATGAACGCCCAAGATCGCTAGTGAAGGGTGATCCCTCTAACAGCCCGCTGTTTAACCGTGCAGCCCAAGGGGTGTATGAGTTGGGCTCGACCTTTAAATTATTCACGGTGGCCTCATCTTTGGACATGGGGCTGACGAATGAAAACACCATGATTGATACCCGTGGCCCGATCAAATGGGGCAAGTACAAAATCCGCGATTTCCACAATTACGGCAAGCAGTTAAGCGTGATGGATGTGATTGTTAAATCCTCTAATATTGGCACGGCGCGGATAGCGCAAGCGGTGGGAACGGATGCGCAAAAGAAACTTTTGGGCGCACTTGGCATCTTGGATCCGACATCTCTGGAATTGGTCGAGGCTAAATATATCAAGCCTTTGGTGCCGAAAAACTGGTCAGAACTGTCAACGATGACAATATCATACGGTCACGGGATTGCCGCGACACCGCTGCATCTGGCAGCGGCCTATGCGACGTTGGCCAATGGCGGCATGAAAGTGGAACCGACTTTGTTAAGGGTAGATGGGCAAACCGCTTATGGCGAACGCGTATTATCAGATGCAACATCGAAAACCTTGATGCGGATGCTGCGCAATGTAGTGACACGCGGCACTGCCAGTTTTGGTGAGGTGAAGGGTTATTCTGTGGGCGGTAAAACCGGCTCTGCCGACAAACCAAAGCCAACTGGCGGGTATTATGATGACAAGGTGATTGCGACCTTTGCCTCTGTATTCCCGACCGATGATCCGAAATATGTTCTGGTGCTGACACTGGATGAACCATCAATACAAACGGCAGGCGAAACCCGGCGCACTGCGGGCTGGACGGCGGTACCTGTTGCGGCAGAACTGATTACCCGGTTAGCCCCGATTTTGAATATGCGCCCAGAGGTTGCGGGTAGCGGAAAAGTTCACTACATGCAGGTGAAAAACTGATCTGGGAACCCATGTTATGACCCAAAAAACTTTGCAAGAATTGGGTTTAGTGCCAAACTTCGGTACTGGCGGGGCAAACACATCTATTTCTGGCATTTGTGTCGATAGCCGCGATGCGCGCCCAGGCGATTTATTTGCCGCGATGCCGGGGTCTACGGTGCATGGTGGCGAGTTTATCCAATACGCTGTGCGGATGCAGGCAGGGGCTGTTCTAACTGATGCCGCAGGGTTGGAGATAGCCAAACGCGATGTCGCCGTTTTGAACATTCCATTTATTGTCGTTGACGACCCACGGCTTGCATTGGCACAGGCAGCGGCGCGGTTTTAC
Organism: uncultured Amylibacter sp.; assembly: GCA_964195605.1. Lineage (GTDB taxonomy): Bacteria > Pseudomonadota > Alphaproteobacteria > Rhodobacterales > Rhodobacteraceae > Amylibacter. The sequence goes on along the minus strand of CAXMSA010000001.1, from coordinate 71,010 downwards.
GGGGGGCAACCTGCAACAATGACTGCGGTGACAGGCACTAACGGTAAAACCTCGGTAGCGAATTTCATCCGGCAAATCTGGGAAGCGTTGGGCTTGGCTGCGGTCAATTTCGGCACTACCGGGGTGGAAGGGGCTTATACCGAAGGTCTGAAACACACGACACCCGAACCGATAACTTTGCACCGTTTGTTACGCAAGTTGAAAGACGAAGGTATCACGCATGCCGCTATGGAGGCCTCTAGTCACGGCTTGGAACAACGGCGTTTGGACGGGGTCTATCTGACCGTGGGCGGCTTTACCAATTTCAGCCAGGACCATCTGGATTACCACCATACGTTCGAAGAATATTTCGCCGCCAAAGCAGGCTTGTTTACACGGGTTTTACCGCCCGAAGGCTCTGCCGTGATCAACACGCTTGACCCTAAAGGCGCGGAATTGGTGAAGATTGCGCAAGCGCGTGGACAAGATGTGATCACCCTTGGCGGTGACGGTGCGGATTTGCAAATCCTCAATACGCGCCGCGACGCTACAGGGCAGGACTTGCGGTTTTCATGGCGCGGTGAAGTGCATAGCGTGCGCTTGTCTTTGATCGGCGCATTCCAAGCGGAAAACGTGCTGATTGCAGCGGGCATGGCGATTGCCGCAGGGGCTTTTCCTGCGGATGTGTTTAATGTGCTGCCCGCTTTGGAAACAGTTCCGGGGCGTATGCAACTGGCAGCGACACGGGCAAACGGGGCAAATATTTTTGTGGATTTCGCCCATACGCCGGATGCGCTGGAAACCGCCCTGAAAGCGTTGCGTCCGCATGTTTTGGGCCGTCTGATCGTAGTGTTTGGTGCAGGTGGCGACCGTGATCGCAGCAAACGGCCTTTGATGGGTAAAGCGGCGATAGAAAACGCCGATGTTGTGTATGTGACAGATGATAATCCGCGTTCAGAAGAGCCTGACAGTATTCGTGCCGAAATCATGACCGCTTGCCCCAAAGCCAATGAGGTCGGCGACCGTGCCACGGCCATTCTGGTAGCAGTGGATGCGTTGCAGCCGGGGGATGCGCTACTTATTGCAGGTAAGGGCCATGAAACTGGGCAGATTATCAAGGATCAGATATTGCCGTTCAATGATGCGGAACAAGCCAGCATATCGGTTGCGGCTTTAGATGAGTTAAAAGCATGAGCGTGCTTTGGACAACGGATCAGGCGGTTGCAGCTACGGGCGGCAAATGTGCTGCTAATTGGCAGGCGTCAGGGGTTTCGATAGATACACGCAGCCTGCAAAAAGGCGATTTGTTTGTGGCTTTGGCGGATGTGCGTGACGGCCATGATTTTGTTGCACAAGCCCTGGAGAAAGGTGCTGCGGCGGCTTTGGTTAGCCATGTACCCGACGGGGTTGCAGTGGATGCGCCCTTACTGATTGTGGATGATGTTTTGCAAGGGTTAGAGGCTCTGGGCGTTGCTGCAAGGGCGCGGATTTCGGGCAAGGTGATCGGGGTCACGGGCTCTGTCGGCAAGACCGGCACCAAGGAAATGTTGCGCACAGCACTTGCAGGGCAGGCCCGTGTACATGCCGCTGAAAGCAGTTACAACAACCACTGGGGCGTGCCGCTGACACTGGCGCGGATGCCGCAAGATACCGAGTTTGCGGTGATCGAGATCGGCATGAACCACGCAGGCGAGATTAGGCCGTTGGCCATAATGGCCGATCTGGATGTTGCATTGATAACCAATGTTGCCCCTGTGCATTTGGCGGCTTTTTCTGGGGTTGAAGAGATAGCAAAGGCCAAGGCCGAGATTTTTGAGGGCTTGAAACCGGGAGGCACGGCAATCCTGAATGCGGATTTGAAAACGTTGCCGATATTGCGCGATGCGGCAGGTGCAACAGGCGCTGAAATCGTGACCTTTGGTAGCGCAGAAAACGCGGATTTTCGCCTGCTTGGGGCGTTTGTTTCGGATGATGCCACAAAAATTTCATTCGATCTGGCGGGATCCAAAATCAACTATGCACTGGCCGCCCCCGGGGTGCATCTGGCGATGAACTCTTTAGCGGTTCTGGCGGCTTGTGATACGGTTGGTGCGGACTTAAATAATTGCCTTGCAAGCCTTGCAACATGGACAACGCCTGCTGGGCGTGGCAAGCGCGAAGCGGTGCACATGGCCAACGGGGTATCAATTGAATTGATTGATGAGGGTTTCAACGCAAACCCCACATCAATGGCGGCAGCTTTGGATGTCATGGCGCAAATGCACCTTGAGGGCCGCAAGGTTGTTATTCTGGGCGATATGCTGGAACTGGGCGATACGGAACAAGCCTTGCATCTGGGCATGGCGGACTTATCTGCGCTGCAGGCGATGGATATTATCCATCTGGTCGGCCCGTTGATGAAGGGGCTTTATGCCGCTTTACCGGATGAAAATCGTGGCATTTGGGTTGAAACCGCCAATGAGGCAGCATCGCAGATTGCCGCGTTGTTAAAGCCGCGTGATATTGTGATGGTTAAGGGATCAAAAGGTTCTAAAGTTTCAAAAATTGTAGACGTGATCCGAAAAAACAGTGCATAAAGCACGAAAACAAGGGTAGTAGTGTAATGTTGTATTTCTTAAGTGAATTGTCTGATGGTGGCGATGCGTTCAATCTGTTTCGCTATATTACCTTTCGTTCGGGTGGGGCATTTTTTACCGCCCTGATCCTAAGCTTCATCTTTGGGCAACCCTTGATCAATTGGCTGAAACATAAACAAAAACATGGTCAACCCATTCGCGAAGACGGGCCGGAAAGCCATATCATCGCGAAAGCTGGCACGCCGACTATGGGCGGGGTTCTGATCCTTGGCACATTACTGGTTTCGACGCTGCTATGGGCGCGCACTGATAACGCGTATGTCTGGATTGTTTTATTTGTTACGGCGGGTTTCGGTTTGATCGGATTTACCGATGATTACCTGAAAGTGACCAAACAATCGGTAGCGGGGTTTTCATCAAAAGCGCGCTTGTTGATTGGTTTGGTGATCGCCGTGATTGCGGCAATGGCGACAACGCATGTGCATCCACCTGAATTAGCGGGGCAACTGGCGGTGCCTTTCTTCAAAAACACGCTTTTCAATATGGGTTATCTTTACGCCCCTTTCGTGGTGATTGTGATTGTTGGTTCTGCCAATGCGGTAAACCTGACCGATGGCTTGGACGGCCTTGCTATTATGCCTGTGATAATCGCGGGCGGCACGCTAGGAGTCATTGCTTATGCGGTGGGGCGCGTTGACTTTACCGAATACCTGGACGTGCATTATGTGCCTGGTACCGGTGAATTGCTGGTCTTTAGCTCTGCCTTGATCGGTGGCGGTCTGGGCTTTCTTTGGTATAATGCCCCGCCTGCAGCCGTGTTCATGGGGGACACGGGGGCACTGGCTTTGGGCGGTGCGCTGGGGGCTATTGCAATTTGCACCAAACACGAGGTTGTACTGGCAATCGTTGGCGGTCTGTTCGTGGTAGAGGCCCTTTCGGTGATTATCCAAGTGCTCTATTACAAAAAGACCGGCAAGCGGGTGTTCCTGATGGCACCCATCCACCACCATTTTGAGAAAAAGGGCTGGTCGGAACCGCAGATCGTGATCCGGTTCTGGATTATTGCGTTGATACTGGCCTTGGTCGGTCTCGCAACATTGAAAATACGTTAAGGATAGTGTGCTAAATGATCCCTGTTCGCGGATATAATGAACATAAAGTTGCGGTTTTAGGGTTGGGTCGATCTGGCCTGTCTGCCGCATTGGCCTTGCGGGAAGGCGGGGCAATTCCTGTTTGTTGGGACGACAATGAAGCGGCGCGTGCGCAGGCTATGGCTGAAGGTCTGCATGTGGCCGACCTGAATAAAGACAAGCCATGGGATGATGTGGTCAGCCTAATCGTCTCACCCGGCATCCCGCATTTATATCCCGAACCCCATCCGATTGTGCAAAAAGCGTGGGGGATGGGTGTTGTTGTTGATAATGACATTGGTTTGTTTTTCCGCTCTTATGCCACGCCCGATTGGGACAAGTTCGATGTGATACCAAAAGTGATCTGCATCACCGGCTCTAACGGTAAATCCACCACCACAGCCCTGATTGCGCACATTCTGCAAGAGGCTGGAAAGCCGGTGCAGATGGGCGGTAATATCGGGCGCGGGGTGCTTGATCTTGATCCTGCCAGCGACGGTGAGGTATTGGTGCTGGAACTATCATCCTATCAAATCGAATTAGCCCGTGCATTGGCCCCCGATATGGCGGTATTTATGAACCTTTCGCCTGATCATCTGGACAGGCACGGCGGTATCGGTGGTTATTTCGCCGCCAAACGGCGACTGTTTTCCGAGGGCGGACCTGACAAAGCGATTATTGGCGTGGATGAACCCGAGGGCCGTTATCTGGCCAATCAGGTGCGCCAAGATAGCAAAACCGGTGATCCGGTAATTGCGATTTCTTCCGGGCACAAATTGCAAGGTGATGGCTGGTCGGTTTTCGCTCGCAAAGGCTTTTTGGCAGAGTGGCGCAAAGGGCGGCAGGTGGCCTCGATTGATCTGCGCGCAATGCAGGGCCTGCCTGGTGCCCATAACCACCAAAACGCCTGTGCCGCCTATGCTGTGTGCCGCGCCTTAGCGATGGCGCCCAAAGTGGTTGAGGCGGGTTTGCGGTCTTATGGCGGGCTGGCGCATCGATGCCAGATTGTGGCCACGCATAATGGTGTGACCTTTGTCAATGATAGTAAAGCCACCAATGCGGATGCGGCGCAAAAGGCGTTGCTGGCGTTCAAGAATATCCACTGGATTGTCGGCGGTCAGCCAAAACGGGGCGGGATTACAAGCCTGCAACCGCTGTTTGAGCGCGTGGTCAAAGCCTATCTTGTGGGCGAGGCGGCAGATGCGTTTGCAAACCAGTTGGGCGCTGTGCCTTATGAAAAATCAGGTACAGTTGAAATGGCAGTGAAAGCGGCTATTAAAAACGCCAAATCAGGCGATGTGGTTTTACTGGCACCAGCGTGCGCCAGTTTCGACCAGTTTGATAGCTTTGAAGTACGTGGTGATGTTTTTGTAACTGCTGTACAAGCAGCAACAGACGGCTGATTTTTGCCGTAAGTGTGTCAAAAGACTAGCCAAAAGCCAAAATTTATGGCATTCCCGTAGGCAATGTCGGCCCGTTCAATGAGGCCGCGTGTAAATGGCAGTAAACGGTGAGCAGGCGATAATGACAGAAATGGCTTTTGGCAGGGTTGTTCAACACCCTAGTGATCCTATTTTACCCAGATGGTGGCGCAGCATTGACCGAGTATCATTATCTTGCATTCTGGCACTTTTCCTGATCGGCATCTTACTGGGCCTAGCCGCATCAGTGCCATTGGCCACGCGTAACGGATTGCCACAGTTTTATTACGTTTATAAACAAGTGTTCTTTGGTTCTGTGGCGTTGAGCGCGATGATAGTCACCTCGATGATGTCGCCGGTTTTGTTACGCCGTCTGGGCGTTTTCAGTTTTGCCTGTTGTTTTATCGCTTTGCTGCTGTTGCCTGCCTTTGGCACTGATTACGGCAAAGGTGCTACGCGGTGGTTTTCGCTTGGATTTGCATCCGTACAACCATCCGAGTTTCTGAAACCGTTCTTTATTGTCTTTTCCGCCTGGATGATGGCCTCAACCTTCAAGGTGGGCGGCCCGCCGGGTAAGCGCATCTCTTTTATCGTTATGGTCAGCGTGGCTTTTCTGCTGGCGATGCAACCTGATTTCGGCCAAGCGATGTTAATCGTGGCCTCTTGGGGTATCATGTATTTCGTTGCCGGTGCGCCGATCATGCTGCTGGTTGTTATGGCCGCAGGTATTGTCGGTGTTGGTCTGTTCTCATACAATAACTCGGAACATTTCGCGGGCCGGATTAATGGGTTTCTTAATCCCGATCTGGACCCCCATACTCAGCTTGGGTATGCCACGAATGCTATTCAGGAAGGTGGTTTTTTTGGTGTCGGCGTGGGTGAGGGGCAAGTGAAATGGTCACTGCCCGATGCCCATACGGATTTCATCATTGCCGTGGCCGCAGAAGAATACGGGTTGATACTGGTCTTTATCATCATCGCTTTGTTTCTGATGATCACTGTGCGCTCATTGTTTCGTCTGGTGCGTGAACGCGATCCGTTTATCCGCCTTGCAGGCACCGGTATTGCGGTGCTGTTTGGAATGCAGGCGATGATCAATTTGGGCGTGGCGGCACGGTTGTTGCCCGCCAAAGGCATGACCTTACCATTTGTCAGTTACGGAGGTTCATCACTGGTGGCCGCCGGTCTGGGACTGGGGCTGTTATTGGCCTTTACCCGCACCCGTGCGCAGGGCGATATGAGCGATTTGCTGGGGCGTGACGCCCGTAACCCAAGGATTATTCGTCATGGCTGATGCGCGGTTATTGATAATAGCGGCAGGTGGAACCGGCGGGCATATGTTTCCCGCACAGGCCCTTGCCGAAGAAATGTTAAGCCGTGGTTGGCGGGTGAAACTGTCAACTGACCCGCGTGGTGCGCAATATACCGGCGGCTTTCCCCATACGGTTCAGGTTGAAGTGGTCAACTCAGGCACCTTTGCGCGTGGCGGCTTGATGGCAAAACTGCGGGTGCCGTTTCGCATTTTGATGGGGGCATTGTCGGCGCGCCGTTCAATGAAACGCGACCGGCCTGCTGCTGTGGCGGGGTTTGGTGGTTATCCTGCAATACCCGCGATGATGGCCGCTGGTAGTTTGAAAATACCGCGTTTGATCCATGAACAAAATGGCGTGCTGGGCCGGGTGAACAAAAAATTTGCCAGCAAAGTTGATCTTGTGGCATGTGGCACATGGCCGACGGAAATGCCCGACGGGGTAGAAGGCATACATGTGGGCAATCCGGTGCGTCGTGCGGTGATGGATAAGCATGGTGCGGGCTACATCACGCCCGGCAACTGGCCGATGAGCATACTTGCCATCGGTGGTTCACAAGGGGCGCGGATATTATCCCAGGTGATGCCGCAAGCGGTGGCTTTGCTGCCCGAAGCTATAAAAGCGCAGTTGCGCATAGTGCAACAAGCGCGTGAAGAAGATATTGAAGCCTGTGAGGCGGCCTATACACAAGCGAGGATACGATGTGAAATCTCACCATTTTTCCGCGATATTCCACGCCTGATGTCAGAGGCGCAATTGATCGTGTCGCGGGCGGGCGCATCTTCGTTGGCGGATATTTCGATCATCGGGCGACCCTCTATTCTGGTGCCGTTGGGCATTGCAATGGATGACCACCAAAGCGCCAATGCCCATGGGCTTGCAAAGACAGGGGCCGCAATTGTGATCCCTGAAAAAGAGTTAACGCCAAATAGTTTGGCGGAATGTATTGTTACGGTTTTGCAAAACGCGGATGGTGCTGCGAAGATGGCGCAAGCGGCGTTATCGCAAAGCCGTCCGGAAGCGGCAGAGCATTTGGCTGATCTGGTCGGATATATATCAGCAGTAGGGCGGATTTAAAATGAATGCATCAACAAAATTACCAACACAACTAGGGCCTATCCATTTTGTTGGCATTGGCGGCATTGGCATGTCTGGCATTGCCGAAGTGCTGATCAATCACGGCTACACCGTGCAAGGTTCTGACCTGCGGCCCAGCAAAATCACCGATCGTCTGGCGCACATGGGGGCCAAAATCTCTTTCCCACAAATGTCGGAAAACCTTGAAGATGCAGAAGTGGTGGTGATCTCATCGGCGATCAAACCCGGCAACCCTGAACTGGATAGTGCGCGTGCACGCGGCCTGCCGGTTGTGCGCCGCGCTGAAATGCTGGCCGAACTGATGCGCCTGAAATCCAATGTGGCGATTGCAGGTACCCACGGGAAAACCACCACCACAACGATGGTGGCAACCCTGCTGGATGCAGGTGGTCTGGACCCCACGGTGATCAATGGCGGGATTATCCACGCTTACGGCTCAAACGCGCGGATGGGCACCGGCGAATGGATGGTGGTCGAAGCGGATGAAAGCGATGGTACCTTCAACCGCCTGCCTGCAACTGTGGCTGTAGTCACCAACATCGACCCCGAACATATGGAACATTACGGCACGTTTGATAACCTGCGCGATGCATTTTACACATTCGTGTCGAATATCCCGTTTTACGGGGTGGCTATTTGCAATACTGACCACCCAGAGGTGCAGGCGCTTGTGGGTCGTGTGAATGACCGGCGCATTATTTCTTACGGGTTTAATACACAGGCCGATGTGCGGGCAGAAAACCTGACCTATAAAAAAGGTTCGGCGTATTTCGATATTGTTTTGCAGGCTGAAGACCAGCGCATTGACGGGGTGGTTCTGCCGATGCCGGGCGACCACAATGTATCAAATGCATTGGCTGCTGTTGCAGTGTCACGTTATCTGGGCATGAAACGCGCTGAAATCCTTGGTGCGTTGAAAGATTTCAAAGGTGTGAACCGCCGCTTTACCCGTGTGGGTGAACTGGATGGTGTCACGATTATCGACGATTATGCGCATCACCCGGTTGAGATCAAGGCGGTGTTGAGTGCAGCGAAACAGGCCACGGATGGCCGGGTTATCGCCGTGCACCAACCGCACCGCCATTCACGGTTGCACGATTTGTTTGAAGACTTTTGCGGTTGTTTCAACGATGCCGATGTGGTTGCGATCAGTGATGTATACGCTGCTGGTGAAGACCTGATTGAAGGTGCTAACCGTGATAGCCTTGTGGCAGGATTGATCGCGGGCGGGCATAAACATGCATATGCGATTTCGGATGAAAAAGCGTTTTGTGAATTTGTAAAAAATAAAACCCAACCCGGTGATTTGCTGATTTGTTTGGGGGCCGGCACCATCAGCACATGGGCGAACGGGCTGGTTGAAGAATAGCCGCTTACGCCTTAGGGTCACTTCACATGACGGATCAATTAAAACGTAAACTGGGCACGCCATTACTGGTGTTTTACGGTGTCGGCATCATGGTCGGGGCTGGCATTTACGTGCTTGTTGGGGCCGCTGCAGGGGCTGCGGGCATTTATGCGCCACTTGCGTTTCTGGCCGCAGGGCTGGTCGCGCTGCCAACGGCGGCAACTTACGCGGAACTGTCATCGCGCATTCCCAAAAGTGCAGGGGAAGCGGCATACCTCATGCGTGCGTTCAACTCTCCCGCATTATCGCAAGCGGTTGGATTGCTGACGGTTGTAACCGGCACCATTGCCGCGGCCGTGGTGTTGCAAGGCGGTGTTGGTTATTTGCAAAAGCTGTTGCCTTGGGATACGCAAATTCTGACCATTGTGATGGGTGCGGTGCTGACCTTGATCGCGATTGTCGGGGTTGTGGAGTCGCTGGTTTTGGCCGCGATTTTTACCATCGTGGAAGTGGTCGGTCTGCTGATTGTTGCTTACGTCGGGCTGACTGGGCCCGTGTCAATGGAATGGGCAACCATGCCTGCTATGGATGCACAGGGTGGTTTTAAGGGGTTGGCATTTGCCGGTATTCTAGCATTTTTCGCCTTTATCGGGTTTGAAGATCTGGTCAATATGGCTGAAGAAACCCGCAGCCCTGAACGCACCATGCCGCATGCGATTTTCTGGTCTTTGGGGATCACTACAGTTTTGTATATATTGGTGACCTTTGCGGCGGTGCGCACTGTTGGCATTGATGCGTTGGGGCAAAGCCGCCAACCATTGGCACTTGTGTTTGAGGTCGCCACGCAAAAATCGGCGGCATTTCTGGCGGTGATTGCAGTGGCGGCGGCCACCAACGGGGTGTTGGCACAGATCATTCTGGCCGCAAGGGTGTTGTTTGGTCTAGGCGAAAATGCAACGTGGCTATCAGTGTTTACCCATGCCCATGCGCAGTTCGGCACGCCTGTGCTGGCAACCGTTTTGGGCGGTATCACGGTAATACTGGCGGCACTTTATCTACCGTTGGTGGCTTTGGCAGAACTGACTTCGATTTTCCTGTTGGCGATTTTTGCATCTATGAACCTGACGCTTATTGTGATTAAACGCCGCGAACCCGCGGCACCTTATCGTGTGCATATGGTCGTGCCATGTGCGGGTCTTTTGCTGTCGGGGGCTGCACTTATTATGTCATTGGTTTGGGTATGAGCAAAACACTTCCGGAAAACCTGCCCAAGATTGCAGGAACCTATACGTTTGACCGCCCCTTGGCGGATTTATCGTGGCTAAAGGTTGGCGGCCCGGCCGAGCTGTTGTTTCAGCCTGCGGATATGATTGATTTGCAAAACTTTCTGAAGAACCTGCCCGCAGGCATTCCCGTGATGCCCATCGGGGTTTGTTCCAATCTGATCATCCGTGATGGTGGCATTAAAGGCGTGGTAATCCGTATGGGCCGCGGGTTTAACGGCATCGAGATATTGGAAGGTAACCGCGTGCGCGCAGGGGCTGCGGCATTGGACGCGCATGTGGCACGCAAGGCGGCGCAGGCAGGGATTGACCTAGCGTTTTTACGCACGATCCCGGGTGCTATCGGCGGGGCAGCCAAAATGAATGCGGGCTGTTACGGGCTTTATACGGCAGATGTATTTGTAGAAGCGCAAGCGATAACAGGTGCAGGCGCGTTGGTGACCTTGGGCAAAGACGATATGGGCTTTGCTTACCGCTCAACCGCATTGCCAGAGGGGGTGATCATTACTTCTGTAGTGCTGGAAGGGGCCGCGGGCGATCCGCAGGCGATAGAGGACAACATGACGGATGCGTTGGAAAAACGCGCCGCCACGCAACCTGTCAAAGAACGCTCATGCGGCTCAACCTTTCGCAACCCTGCAGGATTTAGCTCTACAGGGCGTGCCGATGATGTGCATGATTTGAAGGCCTGGAAAGTTATAGATGACGCAGGTATGCGCGGTGCCAGCATTGGTGGCGCACAGATGTCACCGATGCATTCCAACTTCATGATCAACAAAGGTGGCGCAACTGCCGCAGATTTGGAAGATTTAGGTGAAAAAGTTCGAAAAAGGGTTTTCGAAAACAGTAAGATCACGTTAGAGTGGGAAATAATGCGGGTCGGCGAACGATCCTGAAATAAAAAACCCTAAGAACCAGCAAATGGTCGTGGGTGAAAGAGGCGGATATGTCGAGCAGGACAATATCACGCGTGTGTGTTTTGATGGGTGGGCCATCGGTGGAACGGGATGTTTCACTGGTATCGGGCCGTGAAGTTGCAAATGCATTGCGTGATGAAGGTTTTGATGTTGTAGAACTGGACGCAGGTCCAACGTTAGCCGCTGATCTGATTGCGGCTAAAGTTGATGTTGTGTTCAATGCTTTGCATGGTCGTTGGGGCGAAGACGGTTGCGTGCAAGGCCTGCTGGAATGGCTGCAAATCCCTTACACACATTCCGGCGTGATGGCCTCTGCCATGGCAATGGATAAAGAGCAGACCAAACGACTGTACCAATCCGTTGGCTTACCTATTGCTAGAAGTATTTTGGTCTCCAAAGAGGATGTGCAGGCAGGCCACCCGATGGAAGCGCCCTATGTGGTGAAACCTTATAATGAGGGATCATCTATCGGGATATATATTGTCAATGCAGGCGATGGGCCTGCGCGGCTGAACACGGAAATGCCCGAAACCGTGATGGTGGAAAAATTTGTGCCAGGCCGTGAAATGACCACAACCGTGATGGACGGCAAAGCCATATCCGTGACCGATATTCAAACCGATGGTTGGTATGATTATGCGGCGAAATATGAGGAAGGTGGCTCGCGCCATGTGATCCCTGCCGAGATCCCAACCGAGATTTTTAATGCCTGTCTGGATTATGCCGAACGCGCACATCAGGTTTTAGGCTGTCGCGGTGTGTCACGCACGGATTTTCGCTGGGATGAAACTAAGGGTCTGGCAGGGTTGATCCTGCTGGAAACCAACACACAACCCGGCATGACGCCAACCTCACTTGCGCCGGAACAGGCCGCAGCCGATGGCGTGCCTTTTGGCAAGCTCGTGTGCTGGATGGTAGAGGATGCATCATGCAACAGGTAAATGCGCCGACACTACATGACCCGGCACCCAGCCGGGTAAAGTATAAGTTGCACCGTTTATGGTTGACCCCGGTTTATCGCGCGCTGATCCGCACTGGCCTGCCTGTGCTGCTTGTTCTGGTTGTGGTTTTAAGTTGGTTACGTGATCCTGCGGTACAGCAAAAAATCGCAACCCATTTTGACAATGCACGTGAAGCGGTAGAGCAGCGGCCGGAATTTATGGTCAAGCTAATGCGCATTCAAGGGGCGTCCGAACCTGTGGATAAACTGGTGCGTGAGACTTTGGATGTGACATTCCCTGTCAGCTCATTCCGCCTTGATCTGGTGGCTTTGAAAGAAGCAGTAGAAGATATCAAAGCGGTTGAAACGGTTTCCATATTGGTTGGTGCCAAAGGTGTTTTAGAGATCGGGATTGTTGAGCGTGTGCCTGTATTGCTTTGGCGCGGGGAAGACGGGCTGGTCTTGCTTGATGCGCAAGGGGTGCATTCCGGTTATCTTAACTCACGTTTGGACCGTGCGGATTTACCGTTGGCAACGGGGCAGGGTGTTGCGCAAAACATTCCTGAAGCATTGGAAATTTTCCGTAAACTATCCCCGATTACAGATCGGGTACGGGGCTTGATGCGTATGGGTGAGCGGCGCTGGGATGTGGTTTTAGACCGTAGTCAAGTTCTGATGTTGCCTGAAACGCAGCCGATTGCCGCATTGGGGCGCATTCTGGCATTGCACCAGGCCCAAGATATTTTGAACCGCGATATTATGGTCGTGGACATAAGAGATGGCCGAAAGCCGATATTGCGACTTTCAGCACTTGCACTAAATGATTTGAAGAAGCTGCGTTTAATAGCAGCCGGAGAGGGTGAATAACATGTCATATTTGTATGATACGCAACGCGTTATGCGTCAAAAACGTCAAAACGCTTTGCAGCGCGGCTTGGTCGCGGTTCTGGATGTCGGCACCACAAAAATGGCCTGCATGGTTTTGCAGTTTGACGCAAGGAACGATAGTGAGGTGCGGTTGAGTGCCGGGACAGTGCTTGATCATGGTTCTTTTCGGGTAATTGGTGTGGCTACAACCCGCTCACGCGGGGTGCACTATGGTGAAATTACCGCGATGGAAGAAACCGAACGGGCCATTCGCACAGTGGTTCAAGGGGCGCAGAAAATGGCAAATGTGCGAGTTGATCATGTGATTGCCTGCCTTGCGGGTGCAGCGCCACGATCATATGGTGTTGCGGGTGAGGTCGAGCTGGAAAACGGCACTGTTACATCCCTTGATATTGGCCGTGTGCTGGCGGCTTGCGATATGCCTGATTATGGCGCTGGGCGTGAAACCGTTCACGCCATGCCTGTCAACTTTACACTGGATCATCGCAGTGGTCTGACTGATCCGCGTGGGCAAATTGGCAGCCGCTTGTCTGTGGATATGCATCTGCTAACGATTGATACCCAAGCTATTGAGAACCTTTTGAAATGTGTGAAACGCTGCGACATGGAACTGGCTGGCGTTGCTTCATCCGCCTACACAAGTGCAGTGTCTGCATTGGTGGAAGACGAACAGGAACTGGGGGCGGCGTGTATTGATATTGGTGGTGGTACCACAAGTGTTTCGGTGTTCTTGAAAAAACATATGATTTATGGCGATAGCGTGCGTATGGGCGGTGATTTGGTCACGTCTGATATCTCAAAAGGCCTGCAAATGTCCCACCATGCGGCTGAGCGGATTAAAACTTTGCATGGCGGGGTCATTGCCACTTCGATTGATGACCGCGAGATGATCGAAATTGGCGGCGACACTGGTGATTTTGATCATGACCGCCGCTGTATCAGCCGGGCTGAACTGATCGGGGTGATGCGCCCAAGGCTGGAAGAAATACTGGAAGAGGCCCGCATGCGGTTGGATGCATCTGGTTTCGACCATTTGCCAAGCCAGCGTATTGTACTGACAGGCGGGTCAAGTCAGGTGCCGGGGCTGGAAGGGCTTGCCAGCAAAATACTGGGCCAGAATGTGCGCCTTGGCCGACCTATGCGGGTTCAGGGCCTGCCGCAGGCGGCAACCGGGCCAGCGTTCGCGTCAACAATAGGTTTGGCAATGCACGCGGCACATCCACAAGACGAATGTTGGGACTTTGAATTACCGGTTGAACGCATAGGGGGGCGTCCGCTGAAAAAAGCGATGCGCTGGTTCAAAGACAACTGGTAAATACAATTTTACTACAAATTGGGCCAAATGGTGCCCAATTCCCTAAGTTTAGTGTGTGTATGCACGATTTTTCGTGACGTGAACGAATCACTAGGTTACGATACGAATCAGTAAATACGGACCAGGGAAACTGGCCAAGCAGTAATACAGGCGGATTATATCATGACTTTGAATCTACGCATGCCGGAGATGGCTGATCTGAAACCACATATCACTGTTTTTGGTGTGGGCGGTGCTGGCGGCAATGCCGTCAATAATATGATTGAGAAAAGTCTGGAAGGTGTCGATTTTGTTGTGGCAAATACCGATGCACAGGCACTGCAAAACGCTAAGGCGACAAGTAAAATACAGATCGGTGAAAAAGTAACCGAAGGTTTGGGTGCAGGGGCACGACCATCCGTTGGGGCCGCATCTGCCGAAGAAAGCATCGAAGCAATTGTTGATCAACTGGTTGGTTCACACATGTGTTTCATTACCGCTGGTATGGGCGGTGGTACAGGCACAGGGGCCGCACCGATTATTGCGCAAGCTGCACGTGAATTGGGTGTGTTGACCGTTGGTGTTGTTACCAAACCGTTCCAGTTTGAAGGCACCAAACGGATGCGCCAAGCAGAAGACGGCGTTGAAGCTTTGCAAAAGGTTGTGGATACACTGATTGTTATTCCAAACCAGAATCTGTTCCGTATCGCAAATGAAAAAACCACCTTTACAGAAGCGTTTCAGATGGCTGATGACGTTTTGTACCAAGGTGTTAAGGGTGTTACCGATTTGATGGTGCGCCCGGGTATTATTAATCTGGATTTCGCCGATATTCGCGCCATAATGGATGAAATGGGCAAAGCCATGATGGGCACAGGTGAAGCCTCAGGCGAAGATCGTGCAATCCAAGCTGCGGAAAAAGCCATTGCCAACCCATTACTAGACGAGATTTCCCTGAAAGGGGCGCATGGTGTTCTGATTAACGTCACCGGCGGGCATGACCTGACATTGTTTGAAATGGATGAAGCCGCCAACCGTATCCGTGAAGAGGTTGATGAAGAAGCGAATATCATCGTTGGCTCTACACTTGATACCGGATTAGAAGGTGTGATGCGTGTGTCTGTTGTGGCCACTGGCATTGACGCGGGTTTGGTCAGCGACATTCCGGTGCCGCGCCGTTCCATGAAAGAACCATTGGCGCAAACAGTTAGCCTAGAGCAAACAGAAGAAACTGTTTCTGTAGCCTCCGAAGCACCTGAAAAGATTGAAACTGAAGCCCAGACGGGATCAACTAAGCCTGATTTGTTTGATATCGAGCCAGAATTTGAAGGGTCTGTGTTTGACGATGATTTGCCACCTCCTGCATATCAACCTGCGGCACGGACAAAAGCGCCGGAAGATGATTTTTTTCAGATGGACGAAGAAGATGAGCGTTCAACATTTGTAGCACCGCAAGCGCGCCACACAGGTCAGCCAAGTGATGAGACAATGGCACGTTTACATGCAGCCGCAAACAAAGCGGCACCTGTACAAGAAGAACAACCTACCCATTTAACTGAAGTCAATGCGCAAGCAAGCAAAGAGGTGGGCAAGTCGCGCGGGTTTGGTTTGAATAGTTTGATCGCAAAAATGACCGGCCATAATGATAATAGTGGTGCCGCGTCGCAGCGTTTACAGAGCGCACAACCAAGTATCAGCGCAGTGCGTGATGAGCTGGATTATGAAGAGCCGGCGATATCTGAAGATGAGGAACGCATTGAAATTCCCGCATTCCTGCGCAGACAAGCAAATTAAGATATTGATTAATATATGAAAAAAACGCGAGCATTGTCTCGCGTTTTTGCATTATATGCTTGTGTCAAACTTGTAGTATTTGGTCATAAAGCGTGAGTTGGGTATTTTGCTGTAATTTGCTAAAAAAGCGTAACGAAATAACACGTGAGCGAAACTTCAGTGCAAAAGACAGTTGCAAAAACAGTGATACTGGTCGGCAAAGGCCTCCATTCCGGAAAATCGGCCCGATTGACCATACGGCCTGCATCCGCTGAATACGGCATCTGGTTCCGCCGCATTGATATTACCGATCGTAACAATCTTATCCCAGCCCTTTATGACAGTGTTAATGACACAAAGATGTGCACAAGACTGTCCAATGATGACGGTGTTGAGATATCAACTGTTGAACATGTTATGGCGGCTTTGGCCGGCACTGGTGTTCAAAATGCAATGATTGAAATCGATGGCCCTGAAGTGCCGATCATGGATGGCAGTGCGCACCCGTTTGTGCAGGCAATCTTAGATGCAGGTGTGCAGGTTCAAGATAGCCCGGTGCGGGCAATCCGCGTGTTAAAAGAAGTTTCGATTCAGTTTGATGATACCATTGCCACGTTGAAACCGGCTGAAGCTCTGGAAATTGATTTTTCCATCGACTTTGATGATCAGGCTATCGGCCAGCAACAAAAAACTTTGGAAATGGCCAATGGTGCCTTTGTCCGTGAATTAAGTGATTGCCGCACTTTTTGCCAACGCAAAGACGTTGATGCTTTACAGTCCGTTGGCTTGGCTTTGGGTGGCGGTCTGGACAATGCTATTGTTGTTGATGGCGGTACGGTTTTAAATCCCGAAGGGTTTCGGCGCGCAGATGAATGTGTGCGCCATAAAATGCTGGATGCACTTGGTGATCTGGCTTTGGCAGGGGCCCCGATACTGGGTAAATATACTGGTATCCGCGCGGGGCACCGTGCCACGAACATGTTGCTTCGGGAACTGTTTTCAACACTCGGCGCGTGGGAAATGGTTGTTTGCGATAGCTTACAGACTGAAATGTTGCCTGGTGCACACATTCAAGCCGAAGATTTGCGTTTAACAGCTTAACTTCACATCCTATTAACCATTGAATTATAATAAAAATGAGAAAATTATATAATGATGCCCTGTGCGTCAAATAAATTCAAAAATGTGCTGGCAGGCATGCAAACTGTGTTATATGTTCGCTCCAATATCTTTGGGTGAAAATGAATGATCTTTCGAACAAAAAAAACGTCGCTGATATTAGCCACTGCTATGGCAATAGCAATATCTGGCTGTTCGAATAAAGGAAAAGAAAAAACAGATGTCTCGCTTGATGGTAAATCTCCAGAAGCGATCTTTAATTCTGGCGAAGCCCTTCTTAGTAAACGTAAGTCTGAACGGGCCGCGGTGCGATTTTCCGAAGTGGAACGTTTGTACCCTTATTCTGATTGGGCCAAACGCTCGGTTATCATGTCTGCATTCGCCTATCATGAAGCAGATATGTACGAAGAAAGTCGTTCTGCGGCGCAACGCTATCTGGATTTCTACCCGGCTGACGATGACGCCCCATATGCGCAATATCTGATCGCCCTTAGTTTCTATGACCAGATTGATAATGTCAGCCGTGACCAAGGTGTAACTTTCCAAGCGTTGCAAGCTTTGAAAACCACAGTGGAACGCTATCCCGACAGTGAATATTCAACTTCTGCATTGTTGAAATTCGATCTGGCGCTGGATCATCTGGCGGGCAAAGAAATGGAAATTGGCCGTTATTACCTGAAACGTGGCCACTACACGGCGGCGATTAACCGGTTCCGTATTGTTGTGGAAGACTTCCAGACAACGACGCACACACCTGAAGCCTTGCACAGGCTGGTCGAATCATATCTGTCACTGGGCATTGAAACCGATGCACAAACAGCAGGCGCTATTCTTGGGCATAATTTCCAAGGTAGCGATTGGTATAAAGACAGCCATGTTCTGTTAACCGGACAGGGTATTTCTACCGAAGTGGAAAGCAAGAAAAGTTCCCGTTGGTTGCGCCGTATCTGGCGCCAGGCGATCAAGGGCGAATGGCTCTGATCCCAATTTACAAGGGGGTGCCATGCTGCGTGGCCTGAACATCCGTAACATGTTATTAATTGACCGGCTGGCTCTAGAATTCAGCGGTGGCTTGAACGTGTTAACTGGTGAAACAGGTGCGGGTAAGTCGATCCTTCTGGACAGTCTTGGTTTTGTTTTAGGCTGGCGGGGGCGTGCCGATATGGTGCGCCAAGGCACTGATTTGGGGGAAGTTTCCGCATCGTTTGATTTATCAAAAAATCACCCTGCACGGGATATTTTACATGACGCAGGTCTTCCGATTGAAGATGAATTACTGTTGCGCCGCACCAATACACCTGATGGGCGAAAAATCGCTTACGTGAATGACCGTCGTTGCACCGGTGAGGTTTTGCGCAGGCTTTCTGAGTGTCTGGTAGAGCTGCATGGCCAGCATGATGATCGCGGGCTTTTGAATGCCAAAGGCCACCTGACGTTGCTGGATATATTCGCGGGGCATGATTTAAGTGATATCAGGGCTGTATGGCGACATATATCAGGGTTGAAAAAGCAAATAGAGCTAAGTCGCGCTACGCTAGAAACCGCTGCGCGGGATGCGGATTTCTTACGTCATTCGGTTGCTGAATTGAACGATCTGGCACCTGAAACGGGTGAAGACGCCAAATTGGATGTACGTCGTCGGTTGATGCAGGCAGGTGAGCGTATTCGCGCGGATATAACCAAAGCCGCAACTGCCTTGGGGGCAGAGGGTGCGGAAGCCATGATGCACGACGCCAGCCGCTGGATGCAGGATGCAGCAGATCTGGCTGAGGGCCGGTTGGATGCTCCGCTAGAAAACCTGTCACGGGCAATGAATGAACTGGCTGATGCGCAGCGCGGGGTCGAAGACTGCCTGTCGCAACTAGCGTTTGATCCGCTGGAACTGGAACAGGCTGAAGAACGCCTGTTTGCAATCCGCGCACTCGCGCGCAAACATAATGTACAGCCAGACGGCTTGCCCGATCTGGCAACAGATCTGGCCTTGCGATTAAAGGCGATAGATACGGGCGCAGGGCAGATAGAGGCGCTGGAACAAGAACTGGTAAAAGCCAAAGCGAAGTACGATAAATTAGCTGCAACATTGCTGAACAGCCGCCGCAAAGCCGGGGCTGAACTGGATGCTAAAATGCTAAAAGAATTGGCCCCACTAAAGATGGAAGCCGCTGTTTTTAAATCAGAAGTATCCCAAATAGATGCAGGACCTGACGGCGCAAACCGGGTGGTTTTTACTGTGGCAACCAATCCTGGCGCACCTTTCGGGCCGATTGACAAAATCGCCTCTGGCGGGGAATTGTCACGGTTTTTGCTGGCACTGAAAGTCTGTCTGACATCACGCGCGGATGGGCTGACATTGATCTTTGATGAAATTGATCGCGGTGTTGGCGGTGCCACCGCAGATGCGGTGGGGCGGCGCTTATCCGCCCTTGCGGGTAAGGGACAGGTCTTGGTTGTCACGCACTCGCCGCAAGTGGCCGCATTGGGGGATCATCATTGGCTGGTGTCAAAATCCACCGACGGGCAAGCAACTCGGAGCTTTGTGGCAAAGCTGGATGAAGCTGCACGGATTGATGAAATTGCCCGCATGTTGGCAGGGGATATTATTACCGAACAGGCACGTGCCGCCGCACGGGCTTTGTTAACATAAGGGCGGCAATGACGCCCTTGGATTATATAGAAAGATGTAGACCATGATCCGCCATGTGGTGTTTTTCAGCGCAAAAGACAAAAAAAATATAGAGACCATCATGCAGGGCTTAATGAAGCTGAAAAGCATTCCGCATTCCACGTATTTCGCCGTAAGCAAAAACCTGCAAGCTGATACGCTGACAGGCAAGGCGGTTGAGGTAATCGTTTATGCGGAGTTCAGCAATGAAGCACAGCTTGCGGCCTATAAAGCACATCCGACGTATCAGGATGCGATTGATATTGTGCGGCCACTGCGCGAATTACGCATGGCCGCGGATTTCATAACTTGAGGTTTAATTTACCTGCACTACCTTGCCGGGGTTCATGATATTTTGCGGATCAAGCGTGCGTTTTATATCAGCCATCACTGACCAGGCGTCCCCGTGTTCTTCGGCCATATATTTCATCTTACCCATTCCGATGCCGTGTTCCCCTGTCACAGTTCCGCCCATGGCAAGGGCGCGCGTGTTCATCCGATGTGACAGTTTTCGTGCCATCGCCAACTCTTCAGGTTTGTTGGGGTCGGTCAGGAAAAGCGTGTGGTAATTGCCATCCCCCACATGGCCTAGAATGGGTGCGAACATACCATTGTCCGCGGCATCTTTGGCCGTGGCCCTTATAGCTTCGGCCAGTTTTGAGATCGGCACACAAACGTCTGTCGACATGCCGTCAAACCCAGGTTTTAGGGCTTTGGTGGCAAAGAACGCATTATGGCGGGCGTGCCACAGTTTATTACGATCTTCGGTTTTGGTTGACCATTGAAAATCGCCCCCACCCATATCGGCAGCCAGTTCTTTCAGCAGCTCAGATTGCTCGGCTACACTGGTTTCAGAACCATGGAACTCCATGAAAAGATGCGGTTTTTCTGGCAATCCCAAGTGGCTGTATTGGTTCAAGGCCTGCATAGATAGTGTGTCTATCAACTCCATACGTGCCATCGGAACCCCCATCTGTACCGCGGTAATAACAGTGTTTACGGCAGCTTCCACATCGGGGAAATCACACACGGCAGCGGCTATAGCTTCGGGCTGACCTTGCAGGCGCAAGGTCACTTCAGTGATAATGCCAAGCGTACCTTCAGAGCCGACCATCAGGTGGGTCAGATCGTAACCAGAGGATGACTTTTTGGCGCGCGTTCCTGTGCGAATGATGCGCCCGTCTGCCAGCACCACTTCAAGCGCCAGCACATTTTCCTTCATCGTACCATAACGCACCGCGGTCGTGCCCGATGCACGCGTCGCCGTCATACCGCCGATAGTGGCATTGGCACCGGGGTCGACAGGAAAGAACAGGCCTGTGGCGCGCAGATCTTCATTCAGGGCCTCGCGGGTGATACCGGGTTGCACGACCGCTAGCAGGTCTTCTTGATATATCTCAACAATACCGTCCATTTCGGCCAGACTGATTGTGACCCCGCCTTTGATCGCCAAAGCGTGGCCTTCAAGCGAGGTGCCAACCCCCCAGGGCACAATCGGGCAACCGTGTTTGGCACAGATTTTGACAATATCAGAAACCTCTTGCGTGTTGCAGGCAAAAGCCACGGCATCTGGCGGGGTCAGGGCAAAATATGCTTCACTTGACCCGTGTTGATCAAGAACGGCTTTGGACGTGCTTAAACGACCCCCAAGAAGTTGCTTTAATTCTGTGATAGTTGTGGCAATGTCCGACATTATTTTCTCCGATCAATTGCGTATAACCTAGAAAATTACTAACACTTGGAAAAGAGCTAATTGGAACAGATGTGTCTAAGAACCCTGCAAGCATTATAAAGACCGCATGGAACTATGTTTTAACACGCAGCCGTGTGGCAATTCACGTGGTGCGCCATAAGGGTTTGGGACAAATCCAGTTTTGGCTTGTCGCACTTTTAATCGGGATTGCCGCGGGGCTTGCAACTGATCTGTTTCGCTTGGGCATCATTCAATTGGAAACCCTGATTTACGGGGCCGATGATATGGCACTTGCCACCGCGGCAAAACATATACCGTGGTATTGGTTATTATGCGTGCCGATTGTTGGCGGGTTGATTGTCGGGTTTATTTTACAACGCTTTACCCATGACGGACGTGCACGGTCGGTGTCGCAAGTGATCCAAGGTGCTGCATTGGATGGCGGGCGTGTTGAGGGTAAGGCGGGGTTGGCATCTGCTGTTGCCTCAATGATAACGCTATCGATGGGCGGCTCTGCCGGGCGTGAAGGGCCAGTGGTGCATCTGGGGGCTGTGATTTCCAGCAAAGTGTCACGCTGGATCAATGCAGACGCTATTACCGGGCGCAACTTGATGGGTTGTGCCGCCGCTGCCGCCGTGTCGGCTTCATTCAATGCGCCCATCGCAGGTACATTGTTTGCGTTGGAAGTGGTGTTGCGCCATTACGCAGTACAGGCTTTTGCCCCGATTGTGATCGCATCCGTCGCAGGTTCTGTGGTCAGCCGCTTGATGTTCGGCAATCTGTTTGAGTTTACGTTACCGCAAATGTCATTACAGTTTTACAGCGAACTACCAGCCTTTCTCTTGCTGGGCCTTGTGTGCGGCCTGGTCGCTGTGGCGATGATGAAGTCGGTTTTTCTGGCCGAGGATATTGGTGACGCTGTACAAGAGCGTTTGAAAATTCCCGCATGGCTACGCCCGGCCATTGCAGGTGCGGGGCTTGGCATGATTGCCATTGCGTTCCCGCATATCATCGGGGTGGGCTATGAGACCACATGGAATGCATTGAACGGTAATATTGCGTTCTGGACAGCGGTGATTTTTGTTGCCGTCAAGGTTCTGGCCGTGGCAATGACATTCGCCGGGCGCATGGGCGGCGGGATATTTTCACCCTCCCTGATGGTGGGCGCTTTAACAGGCGTGGCCTTTGGCTGGGTTGCCACCGGCATCTTTCCGTCGTTTGAAAGCTACGCCATACTATATGCGCTGGCTGGCATGGCCGCTGTGGCCGCAGCCGTGTTGGGCGCCCCGATTTCCACCGCATTGCTGGTGTTCGAGATGACTGGCGACTGGCAAGCTGGCCTTGGGGTTCTGGTGGCAGTATCAATGTCATCCGCGATTGCCAGCCGTCTGGTACACCGCTCGTTTTTCTTGACACAACTCGAACGGTTAGGCGTGCATATGGCCGCAGGGCCGCAGGCGTATTTGCTAGCGACATTCAGTATCAAGGGGTTGATGCGTGATGTGGGCGGGGAAAAAGACAGTGCAGAGGTGATGATGGCAGATGGTCTGTTGGTGAATGTGGACGCGACATTGGAGGAAGCCATGCCGTTGTTTTCGAAAAGCGATACAGGGTTTATTCCTGTGGTGGCAACGGGTGATATAACTCTGTTAGGGGTGTTGTATGAGGTCGACGCTTTGCGGGCTTTCAATCAGGCTTTGGTGGAAACTGCGCGTGAAGAGCATTCTTAGGGGCGTGTGTAAAATCCTAATGTTCCAGGTAGGAAGGTTGGCTAACTATTAGAAATCGTTAATATACTATAAGTTTTCAATAATCGTTGAGTGGGCTTTAGCCCACGCATTGCAAGGGTTCACTCAAATGCAAGGTTGGTTTTGGGGATGAATAAATGTTACGGTATGTCTGGCTTGGATTATGCACCGGAAACGTGGGCTGAAGCCCACCCTACAACGGCGAACAGGCAGTTTTTAGCCAGTCTTTTGTTTTAGCAGAGACCAGACCATTCAAACTATCCCAGACCTGTTTGTGATAGGCATTCAACCAATTCACCTCATCCGCCGTCAGCAGGGTTTTGTCGATCATCATCTTGCTGATCGGGGCCAGTGTCAGGGTTTCAAAGCACAGCATATCGCGGTTGTCGCTGCCGTCTATCACATCCGCCTGTTTCACGAAGATCAGGTTTTCGATGCGGATGCCGTAGGCACCCTCTTTATAATAGCCAGGCTCATTGGAAACGATCATACCCGGCTTGAAAGCGGTGGTAGCAAGGCGTGAAATGCGTTGCGGGCCTTCGTGTACCGACAAATACGCCCCAACCCCGTGGCCGGTACCGTGGTCGTAATCCAACCCTTCGGCCCATAGGGCGGTGCGCGCAATCGCGTCAATGTCTTTGCCTGTCAGCCCTTTGGGGAAACGCAGTCGAGAGATGGCGATCATACCTTTCAGGACCAATGTCGCGTGATGCACGGCCTTGGGGGGCGGTGCACCGATGGCCAGTGTGCGGGTGATGTCAGTGGTGCCGTCCATATATTGCGCGCCACTATCGACCAGCAGCACCTCATTGAATTGCACAGTGCGGTTGCTTTGCACATTCACGCGGTAATGCACAATCGCACCATTGGGGCCAGAGCCGCAGATGGTATCAAAGGATATATTTTTCAGCTTGCCGGTTGCCGCGCGTTTGGCTTCCAGCATTTTGACGATGTCAATTTCGGTGATGCCAGTGGCGGGATTTATGGTGTCTACCCAAGCAAGGAATTCGCACATAGCGGCCCCGTCACGGATGTGCGCCTGTTTTGCGCCGTGCAATTCAATGTTGTTCTTGCAGGCTTTTGGCATAGCTGTTGGATCATCGGTATGGCAGATTTCGATACCTTGTTTTTCCAGCAGGTATGCAATGGCCTCGGGGGCGGTTGATTTGTCTATGCACACAGGGCCATTTAAGATGGAAAGTTCATATGTGAATATTTCTGGTGCATAAAGGTTAATTATATCTTTAAAATGTTCGATTAGTGCAGCGTCTGTTTTCTGCGTATCTATGAAAAGAGAGACATTTCCAGCCGCATAAATGATTGCAAAGGCAAGGGATACAGGTGTTTGGCCCAGATCAGTGCCGCGTGTGTTAAGCAACCATGCGATGGCGTCTGGCTGGGTTAACACAAACGCATTGTGGCCCGCATCCTTTAGGTTTTTTGCAATGCTGGCGATTTTATCGGCATGATCCTGCCCTGCGTATTCCAGCGGGTGCGGCAGCATTTTATCAAGCGGAGCCTGTGGCTGGTCGTGCCAGATACGGTCTACCAGATTGTCGACAGCCACTAGTTCAATGCCGGCATTACCTAGTTTTTCAATCTCTGCGCGGGTGTGCAACCATGGGTCAAAACCGATTTTACCGCTCTTGGGTAGCCAGTTTTCTAACTTCGTGTCAGGCCATGCAACGGGGGTGAAGCAGTTCAAATCGACCTGATCGCGGACTTGCAATGTGTAGCGGCCATCAATGAAAACGCCGGCTTTGTCTTTTAATACAGCGCAAAATCCTGCGGAGCCGGAGAAGCCTGTAAGCCACGCCAGCCGCATATCGCGGGCCACCACATATTCGCCTTGGTGCGCGTCAGCGCGCGGGATCAAGAAACCGTCAAGGCCTTCTTTTTCCAGCTCGGCGCGTAAGCTTTTCAGACGTGCGGCACCGGTATCTGGGCTTGTCGCACTGTCGAAGGATTGGAACATCAGCTGGCCCGTTTCAGGTTCATGCGTTTGCCCTTGTGCAGATCGTTGTCAAACAGGCTGGCAAGCTGTTCTGTGATTGCACCTGCTAATTGTTCGGCGTCGGTAATGGTGACGGCACGGTCATAATAACGGGTTACATCATGGCCGATGCCAATGGCGATCAGTTGAACCATTTTGCGTTTCTCGACCATGGTGATGACATCGCGCAGGTGTTTTTCCAGATAGCTGGCAGAGTTCACTGAAAGCGTGCTGTCGTCCACAGGTGCACCGTCCGAGATCACCAAGAGGATGCGGCGTTGTTCGGGGCGGGCGCACATGCGCCGATGCGCCCATTCCAAAGCCTCGCCATCAATATTTTCTTTCAACAGACCTTCTTTCATCATCAGCCCCAAGTTGGGCCGTGCGCGGCGCCAAGGTGTGTCGGCACGTTTATAGATGATGTGGCGCAGATCGTTCAGACGGCCCGGTTCCACAGGCCGGCCCGCATTTAACCATTCTTCGCGGGATTTGCCGCCTTTCCAGGCACGTGTGGTAAAGCCCAGGATTTCGCATTTTACCTGACAACGCTCCAATGTGCGGGCCATAACATCAGCGCAAATGGCTGCGATAGAAATCGGGCGGCCACGCATGGAACCGGAGTTGTCGATCAATAACGTCACGATAGTGTCACGAAACTCGGTATCGTTTTCAACCTTGAAAGATAGTGGTGTTGTAGGATTGGCAATCACACGGGCCAGACGGCCTGCGTCAAGCATGCCTTCTTCCATATCAAACTGCCAAGAGCGGTTTTGCTGGGCTTGCAAGCGGCGTTGCAATTTGTTTGCAAGCCGCGCTACGGCACCTTTCAAGGGTTCCAACTGTTGATCAAGATAGGCCCGCAGCCGTTCCAGTTCAGCAGGTTCGGCCAGTTCTTCGGCCAGTTCCTCTTCGTCGTATTCGGTGGTGAAAACACGGTAATCCGGGTCTGCGTCTGATATCGCAGGCGGGGTTGGCGGTTCTAACGGGGCTTCGCCTTCAGGGGCATCCACCTCTTCAGCACCATCCATATCATCGCGGTCATCCATAGAGACCTGTGATTGTTGCTGATCGGCGGATTGCTGTTGATCTTCCTGATCGTCAAACTCTTCGCTGTCTTCCTCCTGGTCGCCTGCGTCGGTGTCAGGGGTATCTTCTTCATAGTCCTGATCTTCTTGTTCAGCACTATCGTCATTGTCTTCGCCCAAATCATCTGGGTCATCGCCCAGCTGGTCGCCGTAGCCCAGATCATCGATCAGTTGGCGGGCAAACTTGGCAAACTCGACCTGATTGTCCATCACCTGTTCCAGACCTTTGAAGGTGTCGCCTGAACGTTCCTCAAACTGGGTTTGCCATTGCTGCATCGCGTTTGTGACCGCAGGCGGCATATCGCGGCCCGTTGCCATATGGCGCAGGTAATAGCCAAGTGCTGTGGCCATCGGCACCTCTTTGAAAGAGTTGACCTGATCATAGCCCAGCTTTAGCGCGTCCGCTTCCATCTTGGCGTCAATATTTCCAGCCGTGCCCGGCATGGCTTTGGCCCCCACGGCTTCGCAACGTGCGGTGGCCATGGTGTCATAAATCTCACGTGCGTCCATGCCTTCGGGCATATAGCGATTGTGGGTGCTTTCATTGTGAAAACGTTTGTTCAAGGCGTAAGCGTCCGCGGTGCCACGTGCCAGCAACACTTCGTCCAATGTCATGCGGCGGCTGACTTGGGGCAGGCGCATGATCTC
Organism: uncultured Amylibacter sp.; assembly: GCA_964195605.1. Taxonomy (GTDB): domain Bacteria; phylum Pseudomonadota; class Alphaproteobacteria; order Rhodobacterales; family Rhodobacteraceae; genus Amylibacter. The sequence continues at coordinate 44,105 of CAXMSA010000001.1, read as the reverse complement.
GTTGTTGACACCCGGAGGGTCGACAGAGAACGCCACGTTCAGTTCGGCATCATTGGCCATGGCCCGCGTGGCTTCGGCAAGTGCTTTTTTGAACGGATCAGCAGGGTTGTCGTTTGGTTTGTTCATGATCAGGATTGCCCCGCATTAAGGTTATCGATGTTTTTTGCGCCAGAGGCGAGATCGGCCAAGACTGCAACATGAACGTCAAGCGCGTCAATAACCGGATAGCCCGGGTTATGTTGCCCGTCAAAAGCAAGGTTAAGATCAGTACCTGCAAGAATGATAGCCTCGGCACCTTGATCTTCAACCATTTTGCGACCTTCTTCAAATAAAACCGCTCTTTGTGCATCAGTGCATGTACCGCTTATCGCTATGTCTTGGTAAAGCTTGCCAAGAACATCTAAATCGCTGTCAGGGGCAATGGCCTTGGTTTTTGCCAGCTGGCCGTAAAGCTGCGTGCGCATGACGACCGCGGTGCCCAACAAGCCAACACGTTTCAGACCTTGTGCTGCAAAATAATCATCCAGCGGAGTAACCGCGCTGATCAGGGGAAGGGCTGAGATTTTAGCAGTTTCAGCAAAACAGAAATGCCCACCTAATGAAGTAATCGCCGCACAATCCGCCCCTGCCGCTTTTAACCTCGTGATCAATTCAGCGTAGATCGCTGCCTGCGCATCACGCTGATCGGCAAGATTGTTTTTCAGCAGGTCATAAACATCGGCCTGCACAATGGTCAGTTCCAGCCGGCAGCCCTTTTGGCGCATCTTTTTTGTCAGTTGCTGATAGTAAACAACCGTTGCCGCAGGGCCAATACCGCCAATCAGTCCAAGGTGCATTTTGCTGTCCTCACCATTTGGGTTGCATCACCCCAAGCTTACACTCGCTGCTGATTCAGGCAGCTCTTCGTCAAAACAACGCTGATAAAACTCGGCAATCGTTTCGCGTTCCAGCTCGTCGCATTTATTCAGGAATGTCAGGCGGAAGGCAAAGCCGATGTCGCCGCCAAATACGTCTGCGTTTTGCGCCCATGTGATCACCGTACGTGGTGAAATGACGGTGGAAATGTCACCGTTCATAAATGCGTTGCGCGACAGGTTGGCGACCGTGACCATATGTTCGATCACCGTGCGGTCAGTGCCGGGGTTCTTGGCGGCCACGATATTTACCTCGGCCTCATGGCTAAGATAGTTCAATGTGCTGACAATAGACCAACGGTCCATCTGGCCTTGGTTGATTTGCTGTGTGCCGTGGTAAAGACCTGTGGTGTCACCCAGACCAACAGTGTTGGCGGTGGCAAACAGGCGAAAATACGGGTGCGGCGTGATGACTTTGTTTTGATCCAGCAGGGTCAGTTTACCGTCAACTTCCAGCACGCGCTGGATGACGAACATCACGTCGGCGCGGCCCGCATCATATTCGTCAAACACAATCGCAGTTGGGTTGCGCAAGGCCCATGGCAGGATGCCCTCTTGAAACTCGGTGATTTGTTTGCCGTCTTTTAGTTTGATTGCGTCTTTGCCGATCAGGTCAATCCGGCTGATGTGGCTGTCAAGGTTCACACGCACGCAAGGCCAGCTTAGGCGGGCGGCAACCTGTTCAATATGCGTTGATTTACCCGTGCCGTGATAGCCCTGGATCATCACACGGCGGTTGTGGGTGAAACCCGCCAAGATGGCCATCGTTGTGTCGTGGTCAAATTGATACGTGCTGTCGATGGCAGGCACACGGTCAGAGCTTTCTGCAAAGCCTTTCACAACCATATCACTGTCGATGCCAAAGGTATCCCGCACGGAAATATCACGTGTGGGTGTTGCGTTGATGTCCAAATTACCGTCTGCCATTTTTAGGGGTGTCCTATTGTTCAATTAGCAAGTCTGCATGTTTATTAGCTTAGTGATATAATTTGCGGCATTCTGCAAGGGGCGCGGGTAAAATTACTGTTTCAGCTTGATCTATCTGTGTGGGCGTCAAATAGTGCAGCCAAACAAGGAATACATCAATGACACAGGATTTTGGCACATTTGATTATATTATAGTCGGTGCAGGCTCTGCTGGTTCGGTTTTAGCGGCAAGGCTTTCGGAAAACCCGAAACATAAGGTTTTGCTGTTGGAAGCGGGTAAAAACGACAATTATATCTGGGTCCATATCCCCGTGGGCTATTTGTATTGCATCGGTAATCCGCGCACCGACTGGATGTTTAACACGGTGAAAGAGGCAGGATTGAACGGGCGCAGCCTGATGTATCCACGTGGTAAATTGCTGGGCGGCTGTTCCTCGATCAACGGGATGCTGTATTTGCGTGGCCAAGCCCGCGACTATGACGGCTGGCGGCAGATGGGCAATACTGGCTGGGGTTGGGATGATATTTTACCCTATTTCACCAAATCCGAGGATCATTTTGAAGGTGGTGATGATCTGCACGGGGCAGGCGGCGAGTGGCGGGTGGAACAACAACGTTTGTCTTGGGAAGTTTTAGACAATTTCGCCGATGCTTGTGTTGAAGCGGGCATTCCGCGGGTGCGTGATTTCAATACTGGTGACAATGAAGGTGTCAGCTATTTTCAGGTCAACCAACGCGCGGGGTTTCGCTGGAATACGAAGAAGGCGTTTTTGAAACCTGTGCAAAAGCGTAGCAACCTGACGATTGTAACCGAGGCCCATGCGCAACGCATTGTGTTTGAAGGTAAACGTGCCGTTGGGGTGCAGTTTGAAAAAGGCGGGGCCTCGCATATTGCGCGCGCTGACGGTGAAGTGGTTTTGTCTGCAGGTGCCATTGGCAGCCCGCATCTGTTGCAAGTATCAGGCGTGGGGCCAGCGGCGGTTTTAGCCGATCACGGTGTGGATGTGCTGCATGAAAGTCCCGGCGTGGGTGAAAACCTGCAAGACCATCTGCAACTGCGCTGTATCTATAAGGTGGATGGGGCCAAAACCCTGAACCAGCGGGCAGGTAGCCTAATGGGGCGTGCGGGCATTGCGCTGGAATATGCGATGAAGCGTACCGGCCCGATGTCGATGGCACCCAGTCAGCTGGGTGCGTTTGCCAAGTCTGATCCATCGCGCGAAACGGCGGATCTAGAGTTTCATGTGCAGCCTTTATCACTGGAAAAATTCGGCGACCCGCTGCATGATTTCCCGGCAATTACCGCAAGTGTTTGTAACCTGCGCCCCGAAAGCCGCGGCTCTGTGCGCCTGTCATCTGCCAGCACCAAGGACGCGCCGCTGATTGCGCCGAATTACCTGTCTACGGAAGGGGATCGTTTGGTGGCAGCCAAGGCGATACGTTTGACGCGTAGGATTGTCGGGCAGGATGCATTGTCGCGCTATACCCCGTCCGAGTATTTGCCGGGTGAGCAGTATCAGTCCGATGCGGAACTGGCGCAAGCGGCGGGCAATATCGGCACCACAATTTTCCACCCGACCTGTACCGCTAAAATGGGTGATGACCCGATGGCCGTGGTGGATGCGCGTCTGCGTGTGCACGGGCTGCAAGGGCTGCGGGTGGTGGATGCATCTGTGATGCCGGTGATTACCTCTGGCAACACCAATTCGCCGACGATCATGATAGCGGAAAAGGCGGCGGATATGATGAAAGAGGATGCGAAGGGGTAGACTACATCCCTGACCGCCCCGCCGACCTGAACTGGCTGGCGGGGTTTTACGTTTCATTAGGATATGTAGGTTATAAGGAAGGCAGGCCTGCCGATGTAGCACTATGGCCGAACAGAGTTTTTGATCTCTGCACCTGTTCTTACGTGTAAGTTTCGGTGGTTTTCGCATTTGGCGATGTTATGCGCCCTTTGAAAACCCGTGAACTACTTTTGCTAGCAGGGGTAGGTATACACTAGGAAAGGTTTCGGGTTCATAAACTATGCGTGTGCTCTATCCGCACCCACCCATAAACACCAAGTTTGAAGCGTTCGAAATCGTTGCATCCATCGCGTGCATTCTAAAGAATGCGCAGCCCCGCTTAATTAGAGAGCGTACAAAACTCTTGTTGGTAAACGTCAACAACCCCTAACAGCTTTTCAAATATGCATTTGGTAAGGTGTGTGCTTTGCACGCACCGTTGGTTCGGGTTGTATGGCGGTGGTGTTTGTTGGTGAAGTTGGAATGGTACGTGCAAAGCACACACCCTACGCCCTAATCCTTAAACGACTTGCTGATTCGTATCTGTTCCCATGCCCAAACCACTTCTTGCAAGCGGTCCTCGTCAGAGCGATCACCGCCGTTCATGTCGGGGTGCAGGGTTTTGACCAAAGCTTTATACTGTTTGCGCAGTTCTTTTTTGGTCCAATGATCTTTGGCGTCCAGAATATCGATGGCTTTACGTTCCGCAGGGGGCAGGCGTTTGGCACTGCCCACATCTGATCCGCGCCCGTGGTTGCGTGTGGCGTTGTCGCCCAGCACTTCGTGAGCGTCTTTGATGCCCAAGCGCGCCCAAGCTTTTTCTTCTGCTGTTTGCGGCTTGCCATCCTCTTTGCCAAACGGTTTGGTCGGGCGTTCCCATACCCGGTCTGCGGCAAACTGTTTTTCCAGCTCTTCCTGAGTGTGGTTTTCAAAGAAATTCCACTTTTGGTTAAACTCGCGAATATGCGCCAGACAGAACCAACGAAATTCCTCTAGGTTGTCAGGATTAAGCGGCGCACGGTATTTGCCCGCCTCATCACATTTGGGGTGCTGGCACATTTGTGTTGAGGTCTCAGACGCACCCGACATGCCGCGCCGGCCTTTTTTGCGGCGTTTTTTGTCGGCTGAAACCGAGATGTCAAAATTAAATAATGGGCGGTCTGCCATACGATTACCTATTTACCTTGCGACTCCGATCAGGGAGTTTAACGTATTCTTGGAAATCGCCAAGGGGTGATTTGGTTAAAGGTTGAAAAAAATGAACATGCGTGAGCGGATTTTAACGAAACTAGAAAAGGCATTTGATCCCGAGTTTTTGGATGTTGTAGATGACAGTGAGGCGCATCGTGGCCATGGTGGTTACCGCGAAGGTGGTAATACGCATTTTAACGTGGTGATAAAAGCGGAAGCTTTCAATGGGTTAAACCGTGTGGCCCAGCAAAGGTTGATCAATAAGGAATTGGTGCAGGAATTTGCAGACGGGCTGCATGCATTGGCTTTGTCAGTGCAAAGTACAGACCGTTAGGTTTTTTTGGTTTCGCTGGGTTCTACTTCTACGTCTGCTTCTTCAATGTCGTATTCATCTTCATCGGGGAAGTCTTTTTCACCTTCGTCAAACAGATCATCGCTTTCTTCTGATGTGGTTTGATTTTCCAGTAGGGCTGTGATTGTAGGTTCATTATCCGTGGCTTGGGCAACTTTGCGAAAGATCAGAACATTCTGGTAGCTTTCGGTTTTACGCATGGTCAGCCCTTGGCGTTCATCGACTGGCAAAGATTCGGCGCGGATGTATTCCCAGCCTGTAACTGCCAGTTCATTGATCACACTTTCCAAGGCATTTGCAAAGCGTCCGGCAGGGCCTTTTACGCCTTTGACACGGCTGCCTTGGCGTGGTGCAGGCACAACTTTATACTCGAAATGTTCCATAAATCAGTCCCACCCTTTACAGACCCAGCTTTTTTGCAATGATTTGGTTTACCGCTTTTGGATTGGCTTTACCACCCGTTGCTTTCATAACCTGACCCACAAACCATCCTGCTAATTTAGGGTTCAGTTTGGCTTTTTCAACCTGATCGGGGTTGGCGGTGATAATTTCGTCTACAGCCGCTTCAATCGCGCCCATATCGGTGACCTGCTTCATGCCACGTTTTTCAACGATTTCAACAGGGTCTCCGCCCTCGTTCCAGATGATCTCGAACAGGTCTTTGGCGATTTTGCCGCTGATGTCACCTTTAGTGATCAGGTCAAGAATGCCGCCCAGTTGTACCGCAGATATAGGGCTTTGTGCTATGCTCAAGTCTTCTTTGTTCAGGCGGCCGAACAATTCGTTGATCACCCAGTTTGCAGCCTGTTTACCGTCACGCCCTTTGGCAACCTCTTCAAAAAAGGCCGCGTCAGTGATGTCGGCGGTCAACACGCCTGCATCATATTCGGTCATGCCGTAGTCGGCCACGAAGCGGGCCTTTTTGCTGTCAGGCAGTTCCGGCAAGGTTTCACCGATGGCGTCTACCCATGACTGCTCAATACGCAATGGCAGCAGGTCGGGGCAGGGGAAGTAGCGGTAATCATGGGCTTCTTCTTTTGAGCGCATGGTGCGGGTTTCGTTTTTGTCAGGATCATAGAGGCGGGTTTCCTGATCAATGCTGCCGCCATCTTCCAGAATGGCGATCTGACGACGGGCTTCAACATCAATCGCGGCCTGAATGAAACGCATCGAGTTCATGTTCTTGATCTCACAACGGGTGCCAAGCACGTTGAAATCACCGGTTTCACGGAACTTTTCGTAATCGCCCGCTTTGCACACGGATACGTTTACGTCAGCGCGCAGATTGCCGTTTTGCATGTTCCCATCGCACGTGCCCAAGTAACGCAGGATCTGGCGAATTTTTGCAACATAGGCGGCGGCCTCTTCTGGTCCACGAATGTCAGGGCGGCTGACGATTTCCATTAGGGCCACGCCGGTACGGTTCAGGTCAACAAAAGACATGTTAGGGTCCATGTCATGCACGGATTTGCCTGCATCCTGTTCCAGATGAATACGTTCAACGCGGACTTTACGCGTAATGCCTGGTTCCATATCGACCAAAACTTCGCCCTCACCCACAATCGGGTGATAAAGTTGGCTGATTTGGTAGCCTTGCGGCAGATCGGGGTAAAAGTAGTTTTTGCGGTCAAAGGCAGAATAAAGGTTGATGTCTGCCTTCAGGCCCAGCCCTGTGCGTACAGCTTGTTCGACGCAAAACGCGTTGATCACGGGCAGCATGCCGGGCATGGCTGCGTCAACAAAAGAGACATTTGAGTTTGGTTCAGCACCGAATTTGGTAGAGGCCCCTGAAAATAGTTTGGCCTTCGAGGCGACTTGCGCATGAACCTCTAGCCCGATCACAAGTTCCCAATCGCCTTTGGCACCGGCAATAGTTTTGGGTTTTGGTTCTGTGTAAGTGAGTGCGGCCATGGGTTCATCTCTGTCAGTTTTGTCGGTGGGTTTTAGGACGCCAATGGGCGCGGGGCAAGCCTAAACCTAGCCTGTCAGAGTATATGCGTCATGGGCAATGTCACCCGTCCAACGCCATGCAGCAATAAAAGGTTCGTCCTTTGTCACGCTGGCGTGCGGCGTGTTTGATGAATGGTAAATGATGTCACCCGGCTGGCATAATTTGGGTGGATTGATGTCTGTGTGCCAATACGCACTGCCGCCCAGCATGATAAAGCTTTTTTCGGCGGCATGCTTGCGGGCGACGTAATTCAAGTTGGCCGCTTGCACGAACAGACCAACACGCAGATGTTCGCTATAGATCATACCGTCGGGCCCGACCAGTTCTGCCGCGGCCATATGATTTGCAATTTCCGGTCTGATTTTACCGTCTGCCAATCCAGGCTTGTGCCAATCGATTAACGGCATAACCTTGGCAATTTTTGCCGCGATAGGCAGGGGGCTTAATGACAGGGCCTGTTGTATTGTCTTGGTCATAATCTGGTGTGCAGGCAAAAGCGGCGTGTGAACTTTGCTGGTAATGGTACGTAATTCCTGCGCGGTCTCATGCCCACCGATATGGGTTTCACCGTCAAACAGACCAGCCAGATCAGCCAGAACATCATAAAAGACTTTGTAGAGGGTCATGCTATATCTCCACTTAATTAGGCAAGACTAGCCTAGCACAGAACTGCGCGATTCCGCTTTACTTTTTTTTGCGTAATTTTTTTTGTTTCACCCCAATATCTTGCCAATAATTTCGGTGCTGTCTTTTGACAGGTTCGGTATATTTGCAATCCGTTCCAGTTGCGTCTTTTGCAAGGTTTGCCGATCTTCATCATATCTACGCCAGCTTTCAAACAACCCGCACATCCGTGCGGTGGTTTGTGGGTTTATCGGTTCAAGTTTGATCAACCAATCGGCGATAAAGGCGTAGCCCTTGCCGTCGCGGGCATGAAATGCGGCCGGGTTCATGGCAAACGGGCCGATCAAGCTGCGGAAACGGTTGGGGTTTTTCCAGTCGAAGTCAACGTGTTTGGACAGGGATGTTGCGATTGAAAGGGCGGCATCTGGGGCGGCACTGCCGGCCTGAACAGCGAACCATTTGTCGATCACCAACCTGTCGTCTTTCCATTGCTCATAGAACGCTGCGGTTGCCGCTTTTCCTTGGCCTGCGTGGATCAGGATGGCTAATGCAGAGAGTTGCTCGGTCATGTTGTCGGCGGCATTGAACTGGGCTTTGGCGGTGGCGGCACTGGTTTCCAGCTTGGTTAAAAGCCCCAAAGCGGCACCGCGCAGGCTGCGTTTTCCAGCGTCGGTTGCGGTTGGGGCATAGGTACCCTTAACAGCCATGCTGTGATAGAGGTCGCCTAGATCGCTACCCATATTTTGCGCAATGGCTAAAGACAGGCTTTGGCGGGCGGTATAAATTTTGTCAGGATCTGGGACTTGACCTTTGTCCAGAACGCTTTGCGCCAATGCGTCGTCAGATGGCAGGGCCAACAGCAAAGCGCGATAGGCGGGTGCAAGACTATCATCGGTCGCCACTTTGCACATGGCGGACAGGAATGCTTGATCAGGTTCGGCACCGCTAAGCACTATGCGGGTCAACAGATCCGTGGCCAGCGTGCGGCCTGCTTCCCATTTATTGAACGGGTCTGGATCATGGGCCAAAAGGAAGTTTAGCGTGTCATTGCTTTGCGCCTGTTCCAATATAACGGGGGCGGAAAAGCCGCGCAGGATTGACGGCGTTGGTTTGGCGGCAAAGCCAGACGTGGTGAAGCTTTGTTTGGCTTTTGTCAGCTCAAACAGCTGTTCAGCGACCGGCTCATTGCCCTTTGCATCCAGAAAACCGACCCGTATGGGGATCACTTGCGGGGCTTTGTCATCTTGGTTTGGTGTAGGCGCATTAGATTGCGAAAATGTCAGCGTGTAATCCCCGTTTTCAAAACTTTCGGTGACTTTCACGCGCGGGGTGCCAGCCTGTGCATACCACAGTTTGAACTGGGTCAGATCACGTTTGCAACTATCTTCAAAAACGTTGATCCAATCCTCGATTGTGCAGGCCTGCCCGTCGTGGCGGTCAAAGTAGAGATCAAGAGCTTTGTTATAGCCATCATCCCCGACCAAGAGTTTCAACATACCAATCACCTCGGCGCCTTTTTCATAAACGGTGGCAGTATAGAAGTTGTTGATTTCAATGTATTCTTCGGGGCGCACCGGGTGGGCCAAAGGCCCCGCATCTTCGCGGAACTGGCGTGCGCGTAGTTGCAGCACATCGTTGATCCGTGTCACTGAATGACTGCGCATATCGCCCGAAAATTGCTGATCTCGGAACACGGTCAGGCCCTCTTTTAGGCACAGCTGGAACCAGTCGCGGCAGGTGATGCGGTTGCCAGTCCAATTGTGGAAATATTCATGCGCGATAATGCCCTCGATCAGTTCATAATCGCGATCAGTGGCGGTTTCGGGGCTGGCCAGCACATATTTGGAATTGAACACGTTCAAGCCTTTGTTTTCCATCGCCCCCATGTTGAAATCATCGACGGCGACGATCATGAAGAGATCAAGATCATATTCGCGGCCGTAAACATCCTCGTCCCATGTCATTGAACGTTTCAGGGCGTCCATCGCGTAAGCGCATTTGCCCTGATCGCCGCTTCGTACAAATATTTGCAGATCAACGTGGCGCCCTGAGCGGGTGGTGAATGTATCGTCATAAGAAACCAGATCGCCTGCTACCAAAGCGAATAGATAAGCGGGTTTTGGCCATGGGTCGTGCCATTTGCCATGCTCCAGCTTGTTGCCGTTTGACAGCAATACCGGTTCGCTACCCTCAATAGTCACGCTGAAGGTCGCCATCACATCGGGGCGGTCTGGGTAGTAGGTGATTTTGCGAAAACCCTGCGCTTCGCATTGGGTGCAGTACATGCCGTTGGACATATAGAGGCCCTCAAGTGCGGTGTTGTCTGCGGGGTTAATTTCAACTTCTGCCTGCCACAGAAAACCGTTTTGCGGTACAAGATCAGCGGGCACGGTCAGACCTTCGGCATCTTGCAATATCTCGTCTTTGCCCAGAACGCGGCCATCTATTGTAGCATTGATCAGCTTTAGGTTGCGGCCATCCAGACGCAAATCATGTGGCCCGTTTTTACGATCAGAATTGCTGCTAAACGTGATTTTGGACATTACACGCGTTGCCTTGGGATCAAGATTGAATGTCAGGTCTACGTGATCAACCCAAAAAGCGGGTTGTTTATAGTCTGCAAGGCGAATGGTCGGGGCTTCAAGTGGGCGCATTTTGGGTTCCGTTTTATCTTTTGCTTAGGTGTGACCTATTGAGCGGTATATTCAAGGGTAAATAATATTGCATACAAATGTATACTGGATTCTTGCTATTCATATTTAGGCATGCTAGCCCCAATCCCGATAGTAAACAATTGCCGCATGTCTTCGTTTTGGTAAAATTATATTACCAAAGCCGAAAGTGACGCGCTTTGGAGAATGTGATGAAACGTATCGAAAAGTTTGGGCTGCAAGTGGATGAAACACTTGTTGACTTTATTGAAGGCAGGGCGTTACCCGGCACTGACATCAGCCAAGGGCAGTTCTGGAAAGGCCTGTCTCAGTTGGTGCATGAAAAAGGCCCTAAAAACCGTGCTTTGTTGGAAAAACGAAACGATATGCAGGCCAAAATAGACGCTTGGCATATCACCCATAAAGCCGAAAGCTTTGATTTTGCGCAATATAAAGTCTTCCTGAGCGATATTGGTTATCTGGTTCCCGAAGGCCCCGATTTTGCAATTGAAACCGCCAATGTAGACCCTGAGATTGCCGATGTGCCGGGCGCGCAGCTGGTTGTGCCGATCATGAATGCACGCTTTGCCCTGAATGCGGCCAACGCACGGTTTGGCTCACTTTATGATGCGTTATACGGCACCGACGCGATGGGCAGCCTGCCCCCCGCAGGCGGTTATAGCACAGAGCGCGGCGCCAAGGTAATTGCATGGGGTAAAACGTTTCTGGATGATACCTTCCCAATTGATGGCCTGTCACATGCTGATGCCACGCGCTACTGGGTTGAAGATGGCAGGTTGCTGATTGATGGCAAGGATTTATGCAATCCGGATGCCTTTACTGGCTACCGTAATGATCCGGCCAAGCCTGAAGGGGTTTTACTGCGCAATAACGGGTTGCATGTGGAACTGTATTTCATCTCAACCAGCGACATCAGCAAGCAGGATAAGGCGGGGCTTTCTGATATTATCCTGGAAAGTGCGATGTCAACGATCATGGATTGCGAAGACTCAGTCGCGGCAGTAGATGCTGAGGACAAGGTTCTGACCTATACAAACTGGCTGGGCCTGATGAAACGCGACCTGAACACCAAGCTGGAAAAGGGTGGTAAAACTTTACGCCGCCGCCTGTTGCCTGACCGTAAATATGTGTCTCCAACGGGCGAACCACTCAGCCTGAAAGGCCGCGCGCTTATGCTGATCCGCAATGTCGGGCATTTGATGACAAACCCTGCGATCTTTGACCGCGACGGTCTGGAAGTGGGCGAAGGCTTGATGGATGCGATGTGTACCATTATGATTGCGATCCATGATTTGGAACGGGTCACTGGCAACTCTGTGCATGGTTCGGTTTATATTGTGAAACCCAAGATGCACGGGCCCGAAGAAGTGGCCTTTACCGATGAGATTTTTAGCCATGTGGAAGCGGCACTTGGCCTGCCACAATATACGGTGAAAGTCGGGATTATGGATGAAGAACGCCGCACCACGGTGAACCTGAAAGAATGTATTCGGGCGGCAAAACACCGTGTTGCTTTCATCAATACTGGCTTTTTGGATCGCACGGGCGATGAAATCCATACCTCTATGGAAGCGGGGCCGTTTTTGCGCAAGGGCGATATTAAAAATGAACCCTGGATTGGTGCCTATGAAGATCAAAACGTCGATGTGGGGCTGGCCTGCGGTTTGCAAGGCAAAGCGCAGATCGGCAAAGGCATGTGGGCAATGCCCGATCTGATGGCCGATATGCTGGACCAGAAAATTGGCCACCCGATGTCTGGTGCAAACTGCGCCTGGGTGCCTAGCCCAACGGCGGCGACATTGCACGCAACACATTATCACAAGGTTGATGTAAAAGCGCGCCAAGCCAAGATTGCCAAGGGTGGCAAACGGGCGGATTTGGATACGATTTTGCAAATCCCATTGGCAAACGGTCAGAACTGGTCGGCGGATGAAGTCACCCGTGAAGTTGAAAACAATGCGCAAGGCATATTAGGTTATGTTGTGCGCTGGATTGATGCGGGCGTTGGTTGTTCCAAAGTGCCTGACATTAACAATGTCGGCCTGATGGAAGATCGCGCAACCTGCCGTATTTCCAGCCAACATATTGCCAACTGGCTGCACCACGGGGTGATCGGCAAGGAACAGGTGATGAAGATTATGCATCGCATGGCTGTTGTTGTGGATCAGCAAAACGCAGGCGATCCAAGCTATACGCCGATGGCACCAAGCTATGCCGGTGTCGCTTTTCAAGCCGCATGTGACTTAGTCTTTTTAGGCACGGTGCAACCGTCTGGTTATACTGAACCTGTCCTGCACGCACGCAGGTTGGAACTTAAGGGATCATAACATGGCGGAAATCACGTCGAATAAAGCGAAACGCATTATTAATCAGGCCTTTGCCAAGGGCCGCGAACTGGGGTTGAAACCTTTGGCCGTTATCGTGCTGGACGCGGGTGGGCATTGTAAAGCGTTTGAACGTCAAGATGGCGCGGCACCCGGGCGTTTTGCAATTGCAGACGGTAAAGCCAACGCCGCTATTCAATTGGGCATGCCGTCATCCAAACTGATGGTACGCGCTGAAAAGCAGGCCTATTTTGTAGATGCTTTGAACGGGGTTTTCGGCGGGCGGATTATACCTGTGCCAGGCGGGGTTCTGGTGAAGGATAAAAAGGGCAATCTGGCTGGGGCCGTTGGCGTGACCGGTGACAGCTCAGAAAATGATGTTCTGGTGGCAATTTCTGGCATTGAAGCGGCAGGACTGTTTGCCGAGGCGTAAAGCCAATTACCGATTTTCATTGCCCTGAATTCATGCGATACTATATGAAATACAATTCAGATAGAGTTTCGGGCAATGAAAAGACCAATCGTCGGCATTATTGGTAACGCGTATTTTATTGATGGAGATTATCCGGTCCAAGCTTCTGGCGTTAGTAATATTGAAGCAATATCAAATGTTTCCAACGCTATTCCGGTAGTGATCCCTTCCTTGCATGAAGCCAGCGAAGTGCATGAACTGGTTGATCGTCTTGACGGGTTTGTCTTCACCGGCGGGCGGCCCAATGTGCATCCGCATGAATACGGCGAAGAAGAAACCGAGGCCCATGGCAGCTTTGATCGCAGCCGCGATGCGCTGGTGTTGCCCTTGATCCGCGAGTGCGTAGAAATGGGCGTTCCGGTTTTGGGGATTTGCCGGGGGTTTCAAGAGTTCAATGTAGCCTTTGGTGGTTCACTTTACCCTGAAATTCGCGATTTACCGGGCCGAATGAACCACCGTATGCCCCCCGATGGCACCCAAGATGAAAAATTTGCGCACCGCCATGATGTGATCATCGAGGCCGGCAGCATTTTTGAGCGGGTGTTTGATGATCAGATGGTCTTGACCAATTCGCTGCACGGGCAGGGTATTAAGGATGCAGGTACGCGCATCATCATTGATGGCCATGCGCCAGACGGTACACCCGAAGCGTTAAGTGTGAAAGACGCGCAGAATTTTGCACTTGCGGTGCAATGGCACCCGGAATGGCGGGCCGATCAAGATCCGGTTTCACGCCAGTTGTTTACCGCCTTTGGCAAAGCGTTGCGCGGCGGGTTTTAGGCTAGCGTGGGCTGAAGCCCACCCTACGCATTCGTCTTTAAAACCGTCCGATACGGCGGATCATGCGCATGCCTTGTTTTGCTGTTTTTGCGTTGTTCTTTCCGTCGGCCCCTAATTGTCTGCCTTCTGGCGAATTTAGATCCACGTCTTTCTTTTTACTGAAGAGGTCAAAGCCTTTATCAATGCCTGTATTGATAAATCTGCGCATCACTTGGCGGATTATCATGTTGATTATCTGGTTCATTTTAACACCTGCTTTTTGCTTATTTTATTCAAACATATCATCTTGATCGATATTTTCCAAATCGTCGTCTTCATCGTCTTGCGATGTGTCACCCATCAAGCCACCCGGGGCAGGGCGATTATCCAGTAGGCCACTGTCGCGCAATTCTTTCACACCCGGTAAATCACGTTCGCTTTCCAGCCCGAAATGGTCCAGAAACACTTGGGTGACAATGAAGGTCACGGGGCGGCCAGGTGTCATACGGCGGCGGCCCAGTTTGATCCATTCCAGTTCCAGCAACAGATCAATGGTACCGCGTGAGACGGATACGCCGCGGATCTCTTCTATTTCGGCGCGGGTTGTGGGCTGGTGATAGGCGATAATTGCAAGCGTTTCGATAGCGGCACGCGATAGTTTGCGGGTTTCATAGCGTTCCTTTTGCATCAGAAAGCCCAGATCGGGGGCGGTGCGAAATGCCCATGCGTCATCAACCTTGACCAGTTTTACACCGCGGCCTTCGTAGCGTTTGCGCAAGTGTACCAAAGCTTCGGCCACGTCACAGCCGTGCGGCAGGCGGTCAGTCATGGCTTTTTTCGAAACCGGTTCGGATGACGCAAACAGGATAGCTTCGATCATGCGTTCTTGTTCCGCGATTGGCGGGGCTTCAAACAAGGTTTCATTTTGTTCTTTGGTCATTCTGAACTCTTTGTTTTCATTTGGATCGGTGCAAAACTTTCGCTTTGGCGGATTTCAAGTTTACCTTCTTTTACCAGTTCCAGTGCCGCAGCAAAAGTAGATGCTGTAGCCGAGCGGCAAAACTTTGGATCATCGCGCCAGCCATCGGGCAGAAACTGGTTCAAATCACCCCATTCAACCGCATGCCCGATCAAGGTGCGCATCCGTTCCAGTGCTTGTTCCATGGTGAACAAATGATCACGTTCGCGCATATGAAGCGGCTCGAAACTGTCTTTGGTTTTGATGTAGGCATAGGCCTGCATCAGGTCGAGAATGGTGGCGGTATACGTTACTTTGCGGTTCTCATGGACACTTTCGGGAATGCCGCGCACAAAGAAATCGCGGCCCATTTGATCACGGGCCATCAGTTTAGCCGCTGAACGGCGCATTGCTTCCAGACGTTCCAGTTGAAACGCCAGATGGGCGGCGAGTTCTTCGGCAGAGGGGCCTTCTTCGGTGGGGTCGGGCGGTAAAAGCAGGCGCGATTTCAAGAAGGCAAGCCATGCGGCCATGACCAGATAATCGGCGGCCAACTCAATACGTAGTTTCTTGGCTTGTTCTACGAATTTCAGATATTGTTCGGCCAGTTCCAGCACGGATATTTTGCGCAGATCCACCTTTTGCGTGCGCGCCAGTGTCAGCAAAATATCCAAGGGGCCCTCAAACCCGTCGACATCTACCAGCAGGGCTTCGGACGCAATACGCTCTTGGGTGGTTTGTTCGAATGCGGCGATATCTTCAGGGGTGGGTTTGGTCATTATGCAGCCCTTTGCATCATTTGAGAAAATGTTGTCTTAGCGGCATCAAGGTCAAACGGGGCAGGGGTTTGGCGCATGGCAAGCGCGGTCTTTGCGCGTGTAAGGGGCTTGCCTGATAGTTTAGGCGTTGTATTTGCGACTTGCCGCATTTCATCCAGCACCCCGTTACAATGCAAAACAACGTCGCAGCCTGCATTAAATGAGGCGTGACAGCGGTTGGCAAAACTGCCCTTCAGGGCTTTCATCGACAGATCATCGGTCATGATCAAGCCGTCAAACGCCATATCTGTGCGGATGGTATTTATGACTTTGGCGGATTGCGTGGCGCAATTGTCCGGGTCAATGTCAGTGTAGGTGATATGTGCGGTCATCGCCATTGGCAGGTCGGAAAGCTGCTTGAACGGGATGAAATCGCTGGCTTGCAATGTGCTTAGGTCGGTATCCAGTTGAGGTAGCTCAAAATGGCTATCCATGTTCGCGCGGCCATGACCGGGGATGTGTTTGATGATCGGTAAAACCCCACCGGCCAACAGGCCATTTGCAGCCTCACGGCCCATTTCAGCCACTGTTTCTGGGTCACGCCCAAAACAGCGGTTTTCGATTATTTCGTGGCTGTCATCGGTTGCTATATCAAGCATCGGGGCGCAATTCACGTCGATGCCAAGGGCGTGAAGTTCAGCCGCGATAATATGGTAACGCAGTGTGATGGATTTGCTGTCAGCCTGTTGCGCGACATGCGCCATCGGCGAAAGCCATTCCGACCAATGCGGTGCGCGCAGGCGTTGCACCCGTCCGCCTTCTTGATCAATCAGGATCGGGGCGTTACAGCCCACCACCTCGCGGATTTCGGATGTCAGGGCACGGATTTGATCCGGGTCTGAAAGATTGCGGGTAAACAGGATAAAACCCCAAGGGTTTGCGGCCTTGAAAAACTGCTTTTCAGCGGCTGTTAATTGCAGGCCTTCACAGCCAAAAATGCAAGCCGCAGGTGTTGTCATCGTGCCGCAACCGGGATGCAGGGAATGCCACGGGCCAGTAAAGCTGAACACAGGTTGCGACTGTCTTCAACGGTTTCAAAGCCCATTGCGCGCAGGCGATAGAATACACGCCCGCCTGATGTTGCGGATTGAACCAAACGCTTTTTACCTGCCATAAGATCACTGTGTTTACCGATCAACCTATCCCATTCTTTTGCTGCAATCGCTTCAGTGTCATAAGCACCTAGTTGCACAAGCCGCGTGCCTATTGGCACAGAGTTGGTGTCTGCATCGGGTTGTGCGGCTATGGTAGTTGTATCTTCAATACGTTTAACCAGATTAGCGGGGCGTGTGCGCGGCAGAAGTGATTGCATCGGGGCTTGTTTGCTGGACGATATAACGATGCTGTTAGTTTTAACGACAACACTTTCGACAATTAGCGTCGGATCTTGAACTGTGGGTTGTGGGGCAGGGTCAACTGCGGCAAGAATGGCCTGTTCAACAGGGTCTTGTACTGCAATTGGTGTATCCTTTTGCGTTTCTGCGGGGGTATTTTTAGAAGCGGGCCTTAAAACCGGCTGAATTCTGGCCAGCTCTTTTTGGGCAATATCCTCGGTCGTCAAAGGTTGTTGCTGTGGGGCCAGAACCACGGTTTCGGCGGGCTTTTCGGCGCTACCTTCGGATTGCACCGCGTTTACGGCCAATCCTTGGTGGTTTGCCTGAGAGCCGCCCGGGTTGTCAGGTTGGGTGCGTGCAGGGCCTTCCATTGCGCGAATAATCGGAATTTCATTGGGGTTGCGGGTACCTAACTGGAACACCCAATAAACCAACCCAACGACCAAAGCCACCGATGCGACGGCGCCAATCCAGTTCAATCCAAGGCGTAACAGCCCCAAAGGGGCGACATAATCGGCTTGATTATACTGTTCTTCATATTCGGACATACGGGTTCTGCCTCTTTTGGACACACTATATTGTGTGTTTGCCTGCTCCAACCCCGAAATATGCTGTTTTTTGCCTAATTTAGCGCATTTCTTCCATCGGGGTTACGCCTAAAATACCAAGTCCTGCGGAAATAACAACGCTTACGGCGCGAATAAGGCTTATTTTTGCTTGCGTGGTTGCAATTTCGGTCTCTTGCAAGAAACGCAGGTCGGTTTCGTCTTTGCCACGGTTCCACAGTGAATGAAACTCTGAAGCCAGTTCATAAAGATAAAATGCAATCCGGTGCGGCTCATGGTGTTTCGCCGCCAGCTCTAGCATACGGGGCCATTCCGCGATTTTACGGGTCACGGCCAGTTCGGCGTCATGGGTTAAAGTTGCAATATCTGCGGCCATAAGGGTGGCGTCATTGACATCAATGCCCGCGTCTTGGGCCTTGCGCAGTACCGAATTAACCCGTGCATAAGCGTATTGTACGTAAAACACCGGATTGTCTTTTGATTGATCCAGAACCTTGTCGAAATCAAAGTCCAATGGCGCGTCGTTTTTGCGGGTCAGCATCACGAAACGGGTGACATCAGAGCCAACCAGTTCAACCAGATCGTGCAAGGTGATAAAAGTGCCTGCGCGTTTGGACATTTTGAACGGCTCGCCGTTTTTATATAGCTTGACCAGTTGCGTCAGTTTGATGTCTAGCGGGACTTTGCCGTCTGAGAGCGCAGAAACCGCCGCTTTCATGCGTTTGACATAACCGCCGTGATCGGCCCCGAAAACATCGATCAAGGCATCAAAATCGCGTTCCACCTTGTCATAATGATAGGCAATGTCAGGGGCAAAATACGTCCATGCACCATCGGATTTTTTCACTGGACGATCGACATCATCGCCATGGGCTGTGGAACGGAACAAAGTTTGTTCGCGTGGTTCCCAATCGTCAGGTAGCTTGCCTTTGGGTGGATCTAACGTGCCTTCGTAGATCAGGCCTTTGGCGTCCAGGCTTTCTAGTGATTTTTCGATTAGGCCAGAACCGTAAAGCGATTTTTCGGAAAAGAAATGATCCATCTTCACCCCGATAGAGGCAAGGTCGGCACGGATCAGATCCATCATCGCTTCGGTGGAAAATTCGCGCAGATCAGTCAGCCAGTCGGCTTCGGGTTTGCCCACCAATGTGTCGCCGTATTTATCTTTCAGGTCTTGTCCGACCTTGATCAGATAGTCACCGGGGTAGGTGCCGTCTACAAATTGCACCTCTTGGCCATTGGCCTCAAGATAACGCAGGTAGGCTGAGCGGGCCAGAACATCAACCTGTGCGCCGCCATCATTAATGTAATATTCACGGGTCACATCATAGCCTGCAAAATCCAGTAAGCTTGCTAGTGTATCGCCGAAAACTGCCCCGCGTGTGTGGCCGACGTGCAAAGGGCCTGTGGGGTTGGCAGAGACAAATTCGACATTGACGCGCTTGCCGCTACCCATTGTGGAACGGCCAAAGTCATCGCCCGATTGAAGCGCGTCGGGGATGATCGAGAGCCAAAGGGCCGCAGTTAAACGCAGGTTCAAAAAGCCGGGGCCTGCGACATCGGCTGTGGTAATACGCGGGTCCGCGGCCAGTTTAGCGGCTAAAGTTTCGGCAATATCGCGGGGCTTCATTTTAGCACTTTTGGCCAGAACCATCGCCGCATTGGTGGCCATGTCGCCGTGTAGGGCATCGCGCGGAGGCTCGACCGTGACATTGGCAAGGTCCAGTCCCATAGGCAGGCTGCCTTCAGTTTGCATCTGTGCAAGTGCGTCTAAAACAAGGGTTCTGATGTCAGCGAACAGGTTCATGGTGTATTCCGATTAGGTTTGGCGCGGGAGTAACATAAACTGATAGTGCATTCCAGCGGTTAAGTGTTGTGTTTTTCATGTTCCTGAAAGGCAAATCGATCAGTCATGCCAGCGATGTAATCGGCAACCGCGCGGGCAAGGGCGGTTTGGCCTGCCGTGATGGGGCGTCTGTTTTCCGGCAGGTGTTCAGGGTGGCGCATATAGAGATCAAACAAATCGCGCACCACAATGCCCGTGCGTTCGCGCATTTCATTGACCTGCTGGTGGCGGTACATGCGGGTGAACAGGAAGGCGCGAATTTCTTTGAGTTGGGCAAACAGGTCGTTTGAGAACTGCACCACGGGGGCCGTGTGATTGCGGATATCTTGCGCCGATTGCGGGGCAAGGGCGGTAAGACGGTTTTGGCTTTCACACAGCACATCTTCAACCATAATGCCAAAGACTCGGCGCAATGCCTCATGCCGCCGACGATCTGGGGCAAGGGTAGGGTATTTTTTGTCGACCTGCTGAAAACAAGTGCCGACAAGGGGCAGCTCAATAATATCATCAACCGTGAACAAGCCTGCCCGTAAGCCATCATCAAGATCATGGTTGTTATAGGCGATGTCATCGGCAATTGCGGCCGCTTGGGCTTCGGCGCTGGCGTAAGTTTCCAGTTCCAGATTATGCAACTTGTCATAATCTTCCAGTGAAAACGGTAAGTTACCAGTAACAGGCCCGTTGTGTTTTGCAATCGCCTCTAATGTCTCCCAGGTCAGGTTCAGCCCGTCAAATTCTGCATAATGCCGCTCTAACCCTGTTACGATCTTCAACGCCTGCGCATTATGATCGAACCCGCCAAAAGGGGCCATGCAGGCCCCAAGCACATCTTCGCCGTTATGCCCAAAAGGCGTGTGACCCAGGTCATGTGCCAAGGCAACCGCTTCGGTTAATTCCTCATTCAGACCCAAGGCAGAGGCGATGGTGCGGGCAACTTGCCCTACTTCAATGGTATGGGTCAGGCGGGTACGGAAAAGATCACCTTCGTGGGCGACGAATACTTGGGTTTTATGGAT
Source organism: uncultured Amylibacter sp. (assembly GCA_964195605.1). Taxonomy (GTDB): domain Bacteria; phylum Pseudomonadota; class Alphaproteobacteria; order Rhodobacterales; family Rhodobacteraceae; genus Amylibacter. The sequence continues at coordinate 23,594 of CAXMSA010000001.1, read as the reverse complement.
CAAGCGGCGAAAGGCGGTGGAATGAATGATGCGGTCACGGTCGCGGTGGAAGGCGGAACGGTGGGTCGATTCTGCCTCGTTATAGAGCCGTCCACGGCTGTTTTTGGGGTCACATGCGTAAACAACTGGCATTTGATTGAACCTTTGTCTTGTGGCGGGGCGCGTCCCCGCTTATATTTAGGTTAACACCTATCCCAATTAAAGGCCGCTTTAAAGATGCAGCTCACCTTACCCCCTAAAGTCACCGACCGCGCGTTCGCGCGTCTGGCCGAGATCAACGCTGATGGCGATACTAAAGCCCTGCGCATTGCAGTGGAGGGCGGCGGTTGTTCGGGTTTTCAATACGATATTAAACTGGAAGATACCGTAATGGATGATGATATGGTGATGGAAAAAGACGGGCAGAAAGTGCTGATTGACAGCGTTTCCTTGCCGTTTTTATCAGATGCGGTAATTGATTTTACGCAAGAATTAATTGGCGCGCGTTTCGTGATCGAAAACCCCAATGCGACATCAAGCTGCGGCTGTGGTGTTAGCTTTTCGATGTAAGCCTGAGAATAATGAAAATAGCATCTTTCAATATAAATGGGATCAAGGCCCGTTTGCCTGCTTTGCTGGCGTGGTTGCAAGAAGCCGCCCCCGATGTGGCGTTATTGCAGGAAATCAAATCCGTTGATGAAAATTTCCCGCGTGAAGCGATTGAGGATCTTGGTTATAGCGTTGAAACCCATGGGCAAAAAAGTTTTAACGGAGTGGCTATACTGTCGAAACTGCCGCTTGAGGATATCACGCGCGGCCTTCCCGGTGATGACACAGACGACCATGCGCGCTGGATTGAAGCAACCGTGATCGGGGATATACGGCCAGTGCGGGTTTGCGGTCTGTATCTGCCAAATGGCAACCCTGTTCCGGGGCCGAAATATGATTACAAGCTGGCATGGATGGAACGCCAATATGCGCGGGCCAAAGAACTGCTGGCCTTGGAAGAACCGTTTTTGATGGCCGGGGATTACAACGTTATTCCGCAAGTGGAAGATTGCTGGGATATAAAGCCGTGGTTGGAAGATGCGTTATATCTACCGCAATCGCGTGACGCGTTTCAGCGGTTGAAAAATTTGGGACTAACAGAGGCGTTTCGTGCGCGTAATCAAGCCGCAGACAATTACACGTTCTGGGATTATCAGGCCGGGGCGTGGAACCGTAACCATGGTATCCGCATTGATCATTTTCTGTTGTCGCCTGAGTGTGCTGACCTGTTGCAGGACTGCCAGATCGACAAAGACATCCGTGCATATGAACGCCCAAGTGACCACGTGCCGATCTGGGTTGAGCTGGACGCTTAAGGATTTAGGAATTTAGGTAGAATGCGGATCAAAGTGAAACAGGCTTTGGCCCCCACATGTACGGCTGCGGGCACAACCTTTAACTGGCCGTTACGTCGTGATCATAAATCCAATCGTAATGGCCCGCCATAATTGCAGGGGCCAGTTTTGCAGATAGGCGCATACCTGTTTGTAACAGGCCACGGACCAACGGGCTTGATGTGTGGTAGATACGGCCTGATTTCAAAGCGGTTTCTTGGACTTTGGTGGCCCGTGGTTTGCGGATACTCTGGTAGCTTTGCAAAGCCGTACCTATGTCTGTATTTTTGGCAAGCTGGTCTGCCAGAACCCAAGCGTCTTCAATTGCCATACAGGCCCCTTGGGCGACGAAGGGTACCATTGGATGTGCGCTGTCGCCTAGTAATACAATGCGGTTTTTCACCCAAGAGTGCAGCGTGGAGTGGGCGAATAGGCCCCATATCATGGGGGATTTCACCTGCGCCAGTAATGTTGTGACCTCTTTATTCCAACCCTTGAACAGCTGCCGTAGATTGTCAGCATTGCCCGCAAGGTTCCAGCCCTCTTCGGTCCATTTTGCGCGCTCTTCCACAGCAACGACATTGATCAATTTTCCGTCCCGTAAAGGGTAGGTTACAATATGTTTGTTCGGCCCCATATAGACATGGGTGTCTTGGGTGAAACCATTGGGCAGGTCTGCAGTGGATATCAATGCGCGCCATGCAATCTGGCCGGTGAACTGTGGTTTTTGCCCATCATAAAACTGACTACGAATAGCCGAGCGCACGCCGTCTGCACCTATGACCAGATCAAACACCTGGCCATCGACTGTGGCGGTTTCAGGGCTTGTTCCTGACACGGATACCTGTTTGCCAAGTTTGATGGTAACACCTGCATCGGTTACTGCCTGCATCAGGTTTTCAATCAAATCAGCACGGTGAAATTGCAGGTAAGGCATGTCGGGGGTGCTGTTCATTGCAACGCTTGCCACCAGATCACCATGTTTGTAATCGTGCAATGTAATGGACTTTGGTTTGCTGCACGCCCAGTCTTGTGGCTTTAACCCCATTGCATTCAAGACCCGCACCGCGTTGACGCTGATTTGCAAACCGGCCCCGACTTCGCTTATTTCAGGGGCCTGTTCAAACAACGTGATGGAAAAACCTTTTTGGCGCAGGGCAATCGCTGCGGTTAACCCGCCAATACCGCCGCCTATAATCGCAATATTCATTGTCATTTTATACCCCAATAACGAAAAACACCGAAGACCTTACAGTCTTCGGTGTAAAACTTTTGAAGGATACTGCAACTGATCAAGTGTCGCGGTGGACCTTTTCTTTGCGCTCATGACGTTCTTGGGCTTCCAAAGACATAGTTGCAATCGGGCGCGCATCCAAACGCTTTAATGAAATTGGATTACCGGTTTCAGAACAATAGCCAAATTCGCCTTCTTCGATCCGGCGCAGGGCCTGATCAATTTTGCTGACCAGCTTGCGCTGGCGGTCACGGGTACGCAATTCCAACGCACGATCAGTTTCTTCAGAAGCACGGTCTGCTACATCAGGGATGTTGCGGGTACCTTCTTGCATATCTTCGATTGTATCTTTGGTATCTTCCATCAGTTCTGATTTCCATACCATCAGCTTGCGGCGAAAATACTCAGTGTGGCGTTCATTCATAAAAGGTTCGTCTTCAGCAAGACGATAATCGGCATCGAGGATTACTTCAGGCTTCATCATTACACTCATTTCTAAACGACTCCTATTCAGCACTAAGTGCTAATTTGTGGTCTCGATATATGTATATTAAGGAAATGTCACCCCCAACATGTGCCTTGTTGCGGCTTTGTGAATTCGCGTATAGTATTTTGTGAAACCAAAGACTTAGGAACAAATATGAAGTTTACAGGCACAAAAGACTATGTTTCTACCGATGATATGACCGTGGCGGTAAACGCATCCATCGCATTGGAGCGCCCCTTGATTGTCAAAGGCGAGCCTGGAACCGGCAAAACAGAACTGGCCCGTCAAGTGGCACTGGCCTTGGATTTACCGATTATAGAGTGGTCAATCAAGTCCACAACCAAGGCACAACAGGGGTTATATGAATATGATGCGGTGTCGCGTCTGCGCGACAGTCAATTGGGTGATGCACGGGTTGAAGAGGTGTCAAATTACATTAAAAAGGGCAAGTTGTGGCAAGCTTTTGAGGCGGATCAAAAGCTGGTTTTGCTGATTGATGAGATTGATAAGGCAGATATCGAGTTTCCCAATGACCTGTTGCAAGAGCTGGATCAGATGCAGTTTCATGTTTATGAGACAGGTGAAACTGTGCGGGCCAAACACCGGCCCATCGTGATTATCACTTCTAATAATGAAAAAGAACTGCCGGATGCATTTTTGCGCCGTTGCTTTTTCCACTATATCAAATTTCCAGAAACCGACACGTTAAAGCGGATTGTGGATGTGCATTATCCAAATATTAAACCTGATCTTGTAGCAGAGGCTTTGCAGCAGTTTTTTGAGATACGTGAAACACCGGGTTTAAAGAAAAAACCGTCAACATCAGAGGTGCTGGACTGGTTGAAGCTTTTGCTGGTTGAAGACTTGTCTCCGACTGACCTGCGCCGTGATGCCAAAGATGCGTTGCCAAAATTGCATGGGGCCTTGTTGAAGAACGAACAGGATGTACATTTGTTTGAAAGGTTAGCGTTTTTAGCACGTGGCGGGCGGTAATGGCGGTGATATAGGGTTTAGTATCAATGAATGTATGTACTCACCCCTGTTCAGGCCGTATTTACTGCCGAGTTGTAGAAATCAACCTGATTTGTTAAAAGACGGAATGAATTGCGTCAGAAACCATAATCTTGCCTTAATCTCTTGGTTAATTACATATTGTGAAATGTGGGCTATGTTATTGTGTGCAAGGGTTTCTAAGCGCCAATATAATGTAAAGTGCCTATTGTAATGAGTGTTAAGAGTATCATGTGTAAAAAACGACTACCTTTTTTGATTTTTTCGGCTTTTTTAGCAGGTTGTGGGGCACAGCTTGCACCTGAAGTCAGCCGTAATTCCAATGAACTTATATCGACCATCGGGATGCAGACCTTTCCCAATGTAATCACACATAAAGGCGTCAAGCGATCAAACGCCGACATTGCGCAAGAATTTCTGGATCTGAGCTTTGCATTGGAAAGCGGGCAGAAACTAGTGCGACTGACACGCTTTGAAGGCCCGGTTTCAATTGCAATAACACCATCGGCACCTGCAAATATCGTACAAGAGCTTGACCGGTTAATTGCGCGTTTGCGTGCGGAAGCGGGTGTGAACATCCACCGCGTTACTGGGGCTGATGCAAATATCTACGTTGTAACACTGCCCAAAAAACAACTGCAAAACATGATCCCGACAGCGGCCTGTTTTGTTGTCCCCAATGTTTCTGGATGGGCTGATTACCGTCGTAACCGGTTTAAGAAAAGAGTTGACTGGATGCAGCTTGAAGTCCGGCAGAAGATCACAGTTTTCATGCCAAATGATATCGCCCCGCAGGAATCGCGTGATTGCTTACATGAGGAAATTGCCCAGGCACTGGGGCCGGTAAATGATCTGTATCGTCTGCCAGACAGTGTTTACAATGATGATAATTTCAATATTTCGCTGACTGCTTACGATATGTTGATATTAGAAGCCTTTTATTCACCTGAAATTAAGAATGGCATGAGTAAATCGCAAGTAGCATCAATATTACCACGACTACTGGCACGATTAAATCCCGTAGGCCAAACGCTACCGCCTGTACATCTGCAACAAACCTCTAAGGATTGGGTGCGGGCGATTGAAACAGCACTTGGCCCCAAGGTTAGTAATGCCAAACGGCGCAGTGCCGCGTTTCGTGCGGTTCAGATCGCTGAAAACAGAGGCTATAATGACCACCGTTTAGGCTTTGCACATTTCGCACGCGCGCAAATCTCTTTACGTGAAGACCCACGGCTTGCAGCCTCGGATTTCGGGCGTGCATATGTAATTTTCAAAACCCTGTTCGGGCCGGCTGATATACATACCGCGCAAGCGGCGGTTCAAATGGCTTCCCTTGCGATCTCAGCCGGAAAATATGACGAGGCTTTGGGGTTCATTAACGACTCAACCCCTGCTGCGCGAAAGTCACAAAACGCGTCCCTGCTTTTTAGCCTATTGGCGATGAAATCTGAAGTTTATGAGGGTTTAGGCCGGTTTGCCGACGCAAAAACCCTAAAGCAAGAGGCGATCAGTTGGGCGCATTACGGTCTTGCATCGGATTCTGAAGTCTCCAGACGCCTAGACCAGGTTGCAGCGTTGCGGCCAAGGGTTTCGACAAAAGGCTTCTAGGATTATGCCCTAGGATTACGAGCCGGGAATTAAGGCTTGAAATATCCAGATTTTCCTGCGCATTAACTCAGGGCATTACACGAAATAGGAACAAGCCAATGCGAAGTGTTAACCGTCAAGAGGCCCTGATATGATTATGATCCCTGCATTCATTCTAGGGGCAATCATCGGTGCGATGCGGGCCAAAAACAAACAGGGAAGCAAACTGGATATGCTGCAATACGGTGCCGCACATGCCATTATCTTTTTCATTATAGCCATGTTCATGTCCATCGCGCTGGGCTGGCTGGGCTGGGTGTAACCGCCCGTGTTGTTGCCGCTCTTTGATAACCTCAAAGACGCCAAACTGCCTGTTTCCTTGCGCGAGTATTTGACGCTTCTTGAAGCGATGAAAATGGGGCAGGCAAGATATGATATCGACCATTTTTATTATCTGGCACGGACTTGTCTTGTAAAAGACGAACGCCATCTGGATAAGTTCGATCTGGCGTTTTCAAAGACGTTTCAGGGGCTGGAAAACATCTCATTTGAAGATGTGATAAAAGCGGCAGATATACCGCAAGATTGGCTGGAAAAGCTGGCTGAAAAGCACCTTAGCCCAGAAGAAATGCGTGATATAAAATCGCTCGGCGGTTTTGATAAGTTGATGGAAACACTGAAAAAACGCCTTGAAGAACAGGAAAAGCGGCATCAGGGCGGCAGTAAATGGATTGGTACGGCCGGCACGTCACCCTTTGGTGCCTATGGCTATAATCCTGAAGGGGTGCGTATCGGTCAGGACAAAAGCCGCCACCAACGGGCAGTAAAGGTCTGGGATAAACGTGATTTCCGCAATCTGGATGACAATGTGGAACTGGGTACGCGCAATATCAAGGTTGCGTTGAAACGCCTGCGTCGCTGGGCACGTGACGGGGCGGATGAAGAACTGGATTTACCCGGCACCATAAGGGCCGCTGCAAAAACCGGTTATATTGATGTAAAAACAAGGCCGGAACGGCGCAATGCGGTAAAAGTGCTTTTATTTCTGGATGTGGGCGGTTCAATGGATCCGTATATCCGTCTGGTCGAAGAACTGTTTTCGGCTGCGCGTACTGAGTTCAAACACATGGAATATTTCTATTTTCACAACTGCCTATATGAAGGTGTGTGGAAAGATAACAGACGACGTTGGAATGAAAAAACACCAACTTGGGATGTGCTGCGGACATATGGTAAAGACTATAAGTGTATATTTGTGGGGGATGCCAGCATGTCGCCTTATGAGGTGGCTTATGTCGGCGGGGCGAATGAGCATTACAATGCCGAAGCCGGGCAAACTTGGTTGGCACGTGCGTGTGAACAGTGGCCCGATAATGTCTGGATCAACCCTGTGAATGAGCAGGCATGGGGTTATACCCAATCAATTGAAATGATCCGTCAGGTGTTCGAAAACCGTATGTTTAGCATGACCTTGAAAGGCATAGAGGCGGCGATGAAGGAATTGGGTCGCTAAAGCGAAATGCCCATCATGCGCCGGGCACGGTTTAACCAAGGCTGCCCCTGCGCATCATCCCCGTCAATAAACAGATATACCTGCGGATTATGGCCACGTGTGTCGGTGATAACCACCTCAAGTGGTGCCAAAACAGCAGCCGCGCGGCGGGCGGCAAAACGGGCATTTTTAGGGTCGATAATACGATCTTTGTAGCCATGAACCATCAGTGAAGGCAGGCCGTCTTGTGATAACCGCCATGGCTGCACCATCGCGGCCGCCAGCCCGATCACTGCGTCGGGGCGATGCAGATCATCCCAGCCGCGTGGCGGAAAGGCCAGTGACAGTACCGCAATTCCGCCTGCTGAAACACCAAGTGCCAGCATCGGCCCGGTTTTTGTCGCAAATGGCTGGTTTGCGCTGCGTAGAAATGCGACGGCATCCGACAATTCTTCAACCACGGCATATAGCCGAGGGCCGCAGAACTGCGGATTTATCGGCCGACCAATGCGCAAAGATCGCGCCATGGCAGCCTTGATCAAAGGTTGTTTTTCATGTGCAAAGGCAGCAATGTCTGTTTTAAGTCGGTAGTCAACCGACGCCACCATGACCCCGTCCTTGCCCAGTTTTGCCGCCAGAAGCGGAGCGTTTCCATCCTTGCGGTTGCCTTTTTTGAAGCCCCCGCCATGGGCGTAAAGTACGGTGGCCCTGACTGGTGTTTGGGGCAGGTAAATATCCATTTTCAACTGCTGCCCGTCAGCGGTGGTTTTGTAGGTGATATCGGGATGTAATATAACGTTGGATTGCAACATATGCCTCTTTTAAAACCTGTATCCCAGTAGCCATCAATTCTTTGCCGCACGATTGCTATAATGCGATAAGATGACCATAGTCCATCTATGTTGAAATTCACACCAATCTTGCTGGCTATTGTTTACGGGCTTGTTATGTACAGGTTTTCCGCATGGCGCTTGCGCAAAGAATTGGATGAAAAATCGACACGCTTAAACGACCCCATGCTGCAATATATGCTGGATCAGATGGCGGCGGCATTGGATTTGGATAAGATCAAGGTCTATGTTTATGAAATTGAACCGGTCAATGGCCTAGCCGCGCCTGATGGGCGGATATTTATCACGCGTGGGTTTATGAATAAATTCAAGGCGGGTGAGGTATCATCTGATGAACTGGCCAGCGTGATCGCGCATGAGTTGGGTCATGTGGCATTGGGCCACTCGCGCCGTCGCATGATTGATTTTTCCGGGCAAAATGCCATTCGCGTGGCGTTAGGTATGATCTTGGGCCGTATTCTGCCGGGGATCGGGGTTTATCTGGCCAACTTTCTGACCACAATGATAGGCGCACGGTTATCGCGCAGTGATGAGTATGAGGCCGATGCTTATGCGGCGGCACTGTTAACCAAATCTGGCATTGGTACCCGCGCGCAAAAAAGCCTGTTTACCAAGCTGGAAGCCCTGACGGGGGCCTCTGGGCAACCGATGGCATGGTTGATGAGTCATCCCAAAACGCAGATGCGCATTGCAGCGATTGAAAAGCTGGAAAATAAATGGACGACTTCTGATTGATTTTCATAAGTTCTTAAGGCTCTGGGGTTAAAGCTGTTTTCAAAACAAAGAAGCATTGTTGAACCCGCGGCTGGTAAATGCACGCCAAAACCACCTCAGCCTGACCAAAGAGATGTTAGGCTTGCGTGGTTAACAGCTTTCCAAGCCTTGGCAGGCCAGTGCGTTTTAAAAGCTTGCGGATATCTTTGGGCGCGCCCGAATGCAATTCGGCGGCTTGCTGGATATTCTTTGCAACGCGCATCATTGCGATGCGGTTTTCATTGGCAAACTCTACCAGAAAGCCATCGGGGTCACGGCGGATAATCCGGTGGTTAGCCAGAATGCGTGTTGGAAAATCTTTTAAATTACGGGTCATTATAATGTCGGCATCAGCTTCAATTGCTGCGGCCAGAACATGGATGTCATTTTCATCAGGCAACCATAAATCTTGATGACCCATAACATCGACAATGATTTCGGCTTTTGGCCATTTAGCGCGCAAAAGGGCGATTTCCACACCTGCAATTTGGGCCTGCTCTTCGCTTAAACGCGCAGCCGCCCGTCGCCATTCTTCTAAGATACGTGTCGACCAAAGCGGTTCAAAAGCACCTGCGTTGGCTGCGCCCAGTAAAACTTCACGCATAATCGTGGGGTATAGAATGCAGGCATCCAGCAGGAAGCGCATCAGTCTAATCTAAAGAATAAAGCCTTAAGATATGCGGTTTCACCCAAGCTTGCATGTGTTGGATGATCAGCCCCGGCAAACCCTGTATGTAAGATTTGGGCGACCCGTGCGGATTTGCCGATACCGGTCAGGCAAGCTGCACGAAAGCTTTGCAAGTCAGCTGGGTGCGAACATGAACACAAAACCAGATAACCCCCGTTTGCAACCAGCTGGCTGCCCAACCGTGCAACCCGTTCATAGGCCCGCAGACCAGTCGAAAGGGCGGCTTTATTGGGTGCGAACGCAGGCGGGTCGCAAACAACAAGATCATATTTTTCGCCTGCATCAATCAGGTCTTTCATCTTGTCAAACGCGTCTCCGCGCAAGGTTTTGAAACGCTCGGAAACACCCATTTCATCGGCGCCTTGTTTTGCCAGCTCCAGTGCAGCATCCGAGCCATCCAATGCGGTTGCCTCTGTCGCGCCATGCGCCAAGCAGGTTAATGAAAACCCGCCAACATGGGAAAACACATCTAAAACACGCGCGTTTTTGGCAAACTGTGCTGCGAATGCATGATTGGGGCGCTGATCAAAAAACAATCCGGTTTTTTGGCCGCCCTCAATGTCGGCCATAAAAGTAGCCCCGTTCATTGGAACATGAATCGGGCCATCTAGCACGCCAGTCAGAACTTGGTTCGTGTCATCAAGGCCTTCTAGCTTACGTGCGCGTCCTGCGGCATTCTTGAACACGGTTTTGATGTTAAACTGGTCTGTAAGTATTGCGGTGAAATCATCCAGCATATTTTCGGCCCAGCTTGCATTGGGTTGAATAACCGCAGTGTCGCCAAACCGATCAATGATGACCCCGGGCAAGCCATCGGCCTCGGCATGGACCAACCGGTAAAACGGCGTGTCAAATAAGCGTTCACGCAAAGCAAGCGCAGTTGCCAGCTTTTGGCGCAACCAGTTCTGATCAATGATCTGACCTTCACAACGTTCAACAAAACGGGCGGCGATTTTCGAGTTTGCGTTAAAAGTACAAATCCCGATAAAAGCCCCGGCAGCATCGGTTAGGTTTACAAAGCTACCTGGTGGAATTTTCCTAGTGCGCCGGTCCATGACCAGTTCATTGGAATAAACCCAAGGAAATCCAAAGCGCAATTTTTGCGGTGAAATTTTGGGCAGAAGGCGGATTGTGGGGTAAGGATCATGTGTCATGGGCTGCTAGTAACGGGTTTTACCGCTTTAGGAAAGGTACAAAAAAAGGCGGCCCGCAGGCCACCTGAAGTTTGGTCAAAGGGATATTCAGATTTCACTATTGCCAGACATTTCTTTGAATATTTTATCTTTCACATGCTGGGTGATTCGTATTTTTTGGGTTTCACCGCGGGCCATTGCCTCGAATGCGCGTGCGCCCCCGTAAGCTTTGAATTTAAGCACAACATTTTGAATGCCAGCTATCGGAATGCCGGTTTGGGCATCGCGTAAAAGGTAGTCAAAATTGATATTATGGCGGCCACCTACGGTGCGGCGGGTTTTTTCAGTTATTGCATGAAACGTGTTTACACGCACTTCCATAGTAACCGGGCGGCCTTCTTTAACTTGTGAAGTGCCCGCTGAAATAGCATTAGCTAGGATTGTTTGAACTTGTATTCTGCGATCCCCGCTTGGGTCTTCGCGCCAGACAATATCTGCGTGTGGTAAGAATAAATTGGCTTCAGAAACGCTAAGCTCTTCAGGAACGGTAACGCTAAGCTGCTGCACCTTAAATGCCGGATGCGCAAGCTTGATAGTTTGCGGCGCTGCATCAATAACTTGATTGCTGGATACTTTTTGCGTGCTTGCGCAAGCTGTTACAGACAGTGCCAATGCAAGGCCTGCAATATATTTTACGACTTTTGTTTTTATGACCATTCGTTTCATTTTTTACTCCTATGCCCTTCCGGAGATTCGTTTGTACTAAGGACTATGGTGGGCGAATGTGTTTGATTTGCGCGAGAACCGCGCAGTTTCAAAGGTAAAATTATGAAGGAAAATGTTGGAATATGGCTAAATTGAGCCAAGTTATTACGAATATGGCAGAAATGACAAAATCTAAATGCAAAAAGCCGCAGCAATTGCCACGGCTTTTGTTTTATGGGGGTGATTGTTAGTGTGCGCTACGTGCGGCAAAACCAATATTTAGGTTTTTAAACCAAGTACGCATTTCATGCGCGAAAGCGGCCATAGCTTCGGCGCGCATTTTGTGCGCATTTGCTTCGATAGCTGCAATATCAATGACTTCATTGTCGATTGTGATCTTACTTACGGTGATCATTGTGATGCTCCTGTTCGTGTTAGGCATCATATAAGTGGTGATAAGAACAGGTGCATCAGATAATACTGCACATCCGCCATGCGCACCTCGCATGGCTTAAGTAAAAAGCTATGCGATTATGTGTAGTATTTTGGCAATGCGCCTTTTTGTGCCGCGTTTGTTAACCAGTTGAACACATGCCCGCCCACAGACCTGAAACAAATCACCGTTGCGGTCTTGTCTGTATCCAGCCAGAACGCGACCGGCAACTGGCCCAGCCGTGTGCGCCGTAATGTGTTGATCCCCAAAGCTTGGGCAGACATATTCGCAGGCGAGCCTTTGGCCAATACATCACGAATAGCAGCCCCTTCAAGTTTAAACACCGCACGTGCATCAGACACGTTCACAGCCAGCATGTGGCTGCCGGCAAGGGCTTTGTCCAGTTTGGCAACCACTGCATCGGCTGTGGCATAATCCAGCATTAACAACAGCTCATCAGGTGACATCCAGGCGATTGCGCCTTTTTTGCCGCTGTTAACCTTGCCAACACCGGGCACGGCAACACCTACGGCGACTTTCACCGCTTTGGCCAAAGCCTCTGACCCCAGATCACCGCGCAGGGTGATCATACCTTGCAGGCCCGCGTCCTTGACGCTGATAGACCCCTTGAAAGATGCGCCCTGAACGGCGCTGACAGCATTAGACATTTTGACGTGCCCCTTCTTTATCCAAAAATACCGGATCACAAATTTCGGCTTTGATAATGTCGCCGTCAATGGTCGGGAAGTCGATAACCTCGCCCATACGGTCTGGGCCAAATTCTACCAACCCCATAGCAATCGCGTGGTTTAACGTGGGTGAGAAGTAGGTCGATGTGACCCGCCCGATCATGTGTTTTACCCCGTTTTCGCGGGTTGTCCCGTCAGTGGCATAAGCCCCGTCCGGAATAACCTCGGTCGGTACAACAGGTTTCAGGCCGACAAGTTTCCAGCGTGCAGGATCAACCATATGTGACCGTTGCTGTGCGCGTTTGCCTAGGAAATCCTCTTTTTTCTTGGAGATGGCCCAATTAAGCCCCAGATCCTGCGGGATCACTGTGCCGTCGGTCTCATCACCGATCATGATGAAGCCTTTTTCAGCGCGCATCACGTGCAGCGCTTCGGTGCCATAAGGCTGGATGCCGAACTCTTTGCCCGCTTCCACGCACATATCCCAAAACGCCTGACCTTGTGAGGCGGGAACCGCGATCTCGTAAGACAATTCGCCTGAGAATGAGATGCGGAAGGGACGTGCCTGAATGCCGCCAAGTGTACCGTCTCTGAATTGCATGAACGGCAGGGCTTCGGCAGACACATCCATGCCGCCGAGTTTTTCCAGCACTTTGCGCGCATTAGGGCCGACAACGCCGATTTGGGCGTATTGCTCGGTTGCGTTGATGGTGTAAACTTTCCAGTCCCACCATTCGGTTTGCAACCATTCTTCCATCCAGGCATGAATGCGGTCAGAGCCGCCTGATGTGGTGTGGCACAGGTACGTGTCGTCTGACAGGCGTGCAACCACGCCGTCGTCTGACAGAAAACCGTTTTCGTTGCACATCAAACCGTAACGACAGAAGCCAACTTTCAGCGTGCTCATCATATTGGTGTACATCATGTCGAGGAATTTGCCTGCATCAGGGCCTTTAACGATGATCTTGCCTAACGTAGAGGCATCCAGCAGGCCGCAGTTTTTGCGTGTGTTCAAAATCTCGCGCTTTACGGCCTGTTCGGTGGTTTCGCCTTGTTGCTTGTAGCAATAGGGTCGACGCCAGTCGGCAACCGGCTCCCAATCGCCGCCATTGTCGTCAATCCATTGATGGATCGGTGATTTGCGGATCGGCTTGAACAACTCGCCACGTGCGTCGCCAACAATCGCACCAAAAGATATTGGGTGATAGGGCGGGCGGAATGTGGTGGTTCCTACTTGCGGTATTTCTTTGTTCAGACTGTCAGCAAGAACTGCCAAGCCATTGATATTAGATAATTTACCTTGATCTGTTGCCATGCCAAGCGTTGTATAACGTTTGGCGTGTTCGACACTGGTAAAGCCTTCTTGCGCGGCCAGACGTACGTCCGAAACCTTTACATCGTTTTGGTAATCAAGGAAGGTTTTTGATTTCAACGCGTAAGTTGCACCTTGGGGCATTGCCCAGACGGCAGCGATTGCGCCGGCTTTTTCGTCACTTGCTTTTGGCGTTGTTCCGGTGGCTTTGAAACCTGCCTCTTTCGCGGCAAGCTTTCCTGCTGCGACCGCATCTTTCATCACACTTGCCGCATCTAGGTGACCGTTGGCGGTGCCGGTTGCGATCACGAAGCCTGTGCCGTCTGCACCCAAAGGCGGGCGAGACGGGTCGGGGCGGAACATGGCCTGATCTGTGTCCCAGTTCAGCTTGCCGCCGCAATGTGACCACAGATGCACCACTGGTGACCAGCCGCCTGACATGGCAACGGCATCGCATTTGATCTCTTCCAAAGTGCCACCTTCGCCAGCTTGGGCGCATAGGGTAACGGCCTCAACCCGTTTGCCGCCTTTGACTTTGCCAATGGCGGATTTGTTTTCAATACGGATGCCAAGGGCAATGGCTTTTTGTGGCAGCTCGCCGTCTAGATCGCCGCGTGGGTCAATGATACAAGGTACATTAAGGCCCGCTTCGTGCAGTGCAATCGCGGTGCGGTAGCCGTCATCGTTGTTGGTCACAACCACTGTGCGATCGCCCGCACTGACGCCGTAATCAGCGATATAGTCGCGCAAAGATCCTGCCAACATGACGCCGGGGATGTCGTTTCCGGCAAAACTTAGAGGGCGTTCAATCGCACCTGTTGCCGTGACAATCCGCTTGGTGCGGATGCGCCATAGGCGGTGCCTTGGGCCGTTTTGGGAGGGGCCGATGTGATCGGTGATGCGCTCATAACCAAGCGCGTAGCCGTGATCATATACGCCGGCACCCATCATGCGGTTGCGGATTTGCACGTTGGGTAGTTTTTTCAATGCAGCGAGGGTCTTTTTGACCCATGTTGCCGCTGGTTTCCCGTCTATTTCAACACCATCAGTGATCGCCCGGCCGCCAAAGCTAACGCCTTGTTCCATAAGCAAAACAGAAGCACCTGACTGACCTGCGACAAGGGCCGCTGCCAGACCTGCGGTACCGCCGCCGACGACCATGACGTCGACATGGGCGTAGAAGTATTCGTAGGTGTCTTCGTCTTTGTGGGTCGGTGCTTTGCCTAAGCCTGCTGATTTGCGGATAATCGGTTCAAATACGTGCTTCCATGCCGCGCGGGGGTACATGAAAGTTTTGTAGTAAAACCCTGCGGGAAAGAAGCGGGGTAGCTTGGAATTGATTGCGCCCACGTCGAATTCAAGTGATGGCCAGTGATTTTGAGAATGGCTGGTAAGCCCTTGATATAACTCGGTTGTTGTAGCGCGTTGGTTAGGCTCAAAGTGCCCATCAACGCCTGTGCCCATCAACGCATTCGGCTCTTCGGGGCCGGCGGCGATGATACCGCGTGGGCGGTGATATTTGAACGAGCGGCCGACCATCATCTGGTCATTTGCCAACAGCGCAGAGGCAAGCGTGTCACCCTGAAAACCGTTCAGGCGTTTGCCGTTCCATGTGAACGCGATTTGTTTTGTGCGGTCGATCAGGCGACCGCCAGATTGCAGACGTGTGCTCATTTCACAAATCCTTCCCAGTTGGGGCGTTTCTTTTTAATCTTGTTTAACAATGCCTTAGGCGGCTCAAACGTTTGTCCGCTATAAGTGCCGAACACCTCCAAGGTCATCGTGCAGCGGGCGGCGTGGAACCATTTTCCGCACCCATATGCGTGACGCCAACGTTCAAAATGCACACCTTTGGGGTTTCTGCGCATGAACAGATAAGTTTCAAGATCATCATCCGACGCGCCGGCACCATGGCGTGTGATATGGGCCTCGCCACCCGGTGTCAGGTCGGTTTCGTCGGCGTCAACGCCGCAATATGGACAGGTTAACAGAAGCATGATGTGGCCCCTTTTTGGGTGTATGGAAGGCGTATGGAAAGCGTATGGCAAGCGTATGGCGCGTTTACGATAAGGTTTTGCATCAGTGCGCCACCCCCGCAGCTACGCTTTCATCGATAAAGCGGCCCTCTTGGTAGCGTTCCAGCCCGAAGGCTGACGCCAGTTCGCGTGGTTCGCCGTCAGCGACGAGTTCGGCCATGGCCCAGCCGCTGCCCGGAATGGCTTTGAAACCGCCAGTGCCCCAGCCGCAGTTGATAAAGCAATTGCCCAGTGGGGTTTTTGAGATGATCGGCGAGCGGTCGCCGGTGATGTCGATGATGCCGCCCCAGTGACGCAGCATTTTCAGGCGTGACACGATCGGAAAGGTTTCGATCAGGGCGCGCACGGTTTCTTCCAGATGGTGGTATGATCCACGCTGGGTGAAGTTGTTATAGCCGTCAGTGCCGCCACCAATGACCATTTCGCCTTTGTCGGATTGTGACATATAGCCGTGAACAGTGTTGGCCATGATCACCACATCCATGCAGGGTTTGATCGGCTCAGAGACCAGTGCTTGCAGCGAGATGCTTTCAACAGGCAGGCGGAAACCGCCCATTTGGGCCAGATCGCCAGAGTTGCCAGCCACGATGATCGCCAGTTTCTTGGTTTTGATCGCACCCTTGGTGGTTTGAACGCCTGTGACCTTGCCACGTGACTGGTCAATGCCGGTGACTTCACATTGCTGAATGATATCCATGCCCATGTCAGAGCACGCGCGGGCATAGCCCCATGCCACCGCATCGTGGCGCGCGGTGCCGCCGCGTGGTTGCCACAAGGCACCCAATACGGGGTAGCGCGGGCCTTTTAGTTCAATAATCGGGCACAGTTCTTTGACGCGCTCAGGCGTGATGTATTCGGTTGTAACGCCTTGCAGATTGTTGGCGTGTGCAGTGCGCTGGTAGCCGCGAATTTCAGCCTCGGTTTGGGCCAGCATCATCACACCGCGCGGGCTGAACATAACGTTATAGTTCAGGTCTTGAGACATGGTTTCATAAAGTGAGCGGGCTTTTTCGTAGATCGCGGCGGATGGGTCCTGCAGATAGTTCGAGCGGATAATCGTGGTGTTACGTCCAGTATTACCGCCGCCCAGCCAACCTTTTTCGATGATTGCTACATTGGTGATGCCGAAGTTTTTACCCAGATAAAATGCAGTGGCCAGACCGTGGCCACCAGCCCCTACAATAATCACATCATATTCGGACTTTGGTTCCGGCGAACGCCAAGCACGTTCCCAGCCTGTGTGGTGGCGGAAAGCTTCACGTGCGATGGCAAATGCAGAGTAACGTTTCATATGTTTGACCTATGGCAAGGGTTATCGGCAGAAATATAGCGTGATCCGGCGCAAGCTACCAGTTCACTATCCTTAATGTGGCGAAACACCGATGTAACCAATGCGCCCAGCGGCATTTGTATGTATATTCACGACATTTAACTGGCACGGGATGTCGCGCTTGTGGAAATGGGCTTTCCCTGCTGCAATGGCTCGGATAGCTAAGGGTGAATTTATCGGGAAGATGGTATGGTCTGGGCAGTTTCAACTTTAATGGCAGGTGCCGTGGTTTTCGCGATTCTGCGAGCGTTTTTTGTGGTGCCGAAGGGCACAAAAGCGGCTGAGTTGGATGTGCAGGTCTATAAGGACCAGTTGCAGTCTTTAGACGGCGAATTGGAACGCGGCATTATTACCGGTGATGAGGCTGATGCCACACGGTTGGAAATATCACGGCGGGTATTGGCTGCGGATAAACGGGCGCAGGCTGAGGATGTTGCACAGGGTACAGGCGTCTCAAAACCGCTTTTGGTGGTGATTGGACTGGTGCTACTTGGCGGATCACTAGGATTATACGGGCTGATGGGCAGCCCTAAATTACCAGACCAACCTTTGGTGGCACGACAAGAAGCAGCACGGATTGTGCGCGCCAATCGCCCTAATCAAGCGCAGGCCGAGGCCGAGGTTGAAGTGGGGCAAATCCCTGCGGGTATTCCTGCCGAGTATCTGGCATTGGTTAAGAAGTTGCGCGAGACCATGGAAGAACATGCAAATGATGCAGAGGGTTGGCAATTGCTGGCAATGCACGAAGCGCGGATCGGCAATATCCGTGCGGCATGGCGGGCCAAGGATAAGGCGATCAACTTGCTTGGTGAGCAGGCTTTGGGCCGTGATTACGCTGATCTGGCAGAGTTTATGATTGTGGCGACCAACGGTTATGTGTCGACCGATGCGGAAATGGCTTTGGCCAATGCGTTGCGGTTGGACGCGAAATCGCCACGGGCGCGGTATTATTCGGGGCTGGCGCTGGCGCAAAACGGGCGACCCGATGTAGCCTACCGGATGTGGGTTGGTCTGTTGGAAGAAGGGCCGGATGACGCACCTTGGATCGGGTTGATCCGCGCACAGATCGGGCCTGTGGCCCGTGCGGCGGGGATTGATACAGGCGACCAAAATGCGCCTGGGCCATCAACTGCTCAGATTGAAGCGGCGGGCGATATGACGCCAGAAGAACGCCAAGAAATGATCCGTGGTATGGTGGCGGGCTTGGCAGGACGGCTTGCACAGACCGGTGGCACGCCTGCTGAATGGGCGCGTTTGATCCGCGCTTATGGCACTTTGGGTGAGACGGGTAAGGCTGCGGCTATTTGGACCGAGGCGCGTGGGACCTTTGATGGGAATGCGGATGCGTTGGCGGTTTTGTTGGAAGCGGCCCGCGCGGCTGAGGTGGCCAATTGAGCGGGATTTGCGACGATATTTATAGTTTTGCCGAAGCGGTAGGGGCGACGTCTTCGCTTATGGGGCTGGACTTTGGCACCAAGACCATCGGGGTGGCGATCACGGACCGATTGCAAACGGTGGCGACCCCGCGTGAGACCATCAAGCGGAAGAAATTCGGGCTGGATGCGGATGCCATCGCGGGGCTGATTGCAGAGAACGAGATTGCCGGCATAGTGCTGGGCTTGCCGATGAATATGGACGGATCAGAAGGGCCGCGGGCGCAATCAACCCGGGCTTTTTCACGTAATTTGGCGGGTCGCATTACGCTGCCGATTTTCTTTTGGGACGAACGCCTGTCGACAGTGGCGGCGGAAAGGGCGTTATTAGAGGCGGATATGTCGCGTAAAAAGCGCGCGCTTGTTATAGATAATGTGGCAGCGTCTTACATTTTGCAGGGCGTGTTGGATCGCTTATCCCATATAAGGCGCGGCTGATGGATGAAGTTTGGAAACGTGAAACAGGCGAAAGCCCTTGTGTTAAAATATGTGTGATCCACCCAGAGGTGAAGCTGTGTATCGGGTGTTATCGCAGCAACGCCGAAATAGCTGCTTGGGCGCGTATGGATCGCGAAGAACGGTTGGCGATTATGGCGGAACTACCTGCGCGCAAGCCTTTGCTGAAACCTAAACGGCGTGGCGGACGTGGGCAACGAAGATAAGTTATTGCCCTGCCACCCTACCGGTATGTTTACATCAAATATGGGGCTTGTTTAAGTTGCTGCACCGTTATCATTTGTGAACGGGTTTCCGATGCAGGTTTTTGTGCGGTATGTATTTTTTCCGCTTTGCGCGCTCTTGCACCGATCTCTAACAGATTGAACGGTTTGGTGATATAGTCGGTGGCCCCTGCTGCGAAGGCTTCATTGATGTCGGACGGCTCGGACAGTGCGGTCAGCATGATGATCGGGGTATAGGTGTATTTGGGCAAAGCACGCACCCTGCGGCACAGTTCGATCCCGTGCAAGAAGGGCATTGAAATGTCGAGGAAAAAGCAATCAAATGAAATTTCCTTACTTTCAATAAGTGTAAGTGCTCCTTCGGATGATTTGCACAAAGTTACGTCACTAAATCCAGCATCCGCTAGAAGTATAGGAAGGATGGATAGGGTTAAATCATCATCATCTACTGCAAGTATCCGCATTGGCCTGTTACCTTTTCATTTTAATATTGACGAATTATTGTTGTTAGTATGGAAACAATATTGGGATAAAGTTTGTTTGGATTGTGAAATATATGTGGTTATTACAAGTTGGGGGCTGCCATAATTGAAAAACTTCCTATACCAACCATTCGCGCAAATCGCGCTGCCAATACGGTCTGTAATAACTGATCATGCGCCCCTCTGTCGGGCCTTGCAAAGTGTCATCCCATGCGGCCATGCCGTGTAATGCAAAGCGATGGGCGATATAGGCTTCCCCGAGTTTGGCATGGATTTCCACGCGCTTGCAGGTTTCAAAGATTTTGGTACGGGTATGCTGGTATATCTCGGTAATGTCGATCTGGGGCCAGTTTTCAGGCGGGCTGTGTGTATAGGCTGTCGCCAGCATATCTTGGAAGATTAGGTGAGAGCCTTCCCAGATTACGAAAGGAGCAGCTTTTGTCGGGGTTTCATTCAAGGGGATGCCCATAATGAAACCGTGGAATTCATCCATTTTCCGGCGACGTTTGGCACCTAGGGCTTTTAGGCCGTCAAGGTGGGCGAACGCGCGGTTGCACCGGTAGTTGAACATCGGTGTGGTTTCGTTTGTATCTTGTTTGGGGTAACCTTTGTAGCAGGTTGAGATTTGGCCCTTGCCCCAGTCGATATCATTTTGCCCCAAAGCATATTGCGCGGCTTTCAGGACGGGGCCAGCCAAGGGGGCTGCTTCTGTTAAGACGTCAACGCCGACAAACCATGTGCCTTGGCAGCGCAACCAGTTAGCGCGGTGTTTGGGGTTATTTGCGGCTTGCAAGCCTAATGCCCGTGTGTCTTTCGCCCATGTGGCCAGCTTCGGGTCATAGGGCAGTTTGGCCCAGCCAAGTGTATCAAAGGCAGCTTTATCCAAAGTAGGCTTTACGCAGCATATTGAATGCAACAAGGATCAGAAACACTGCAAATATGCGTTTCAGCGGTTTTGGATCCAGCGAATGGGCCAGTTTGGCGCCTATGGGCGCGGTCAGCAGGGTCATTGAGATGATGACAAGGAAGGCGGCGATATTGACATGGCCAATGTTGAACGGCGGGCGGCCTGCCGCGGGAATCGGTGTCAGCAGGAATGCGATTGCCGAGGGCAGTGCTATGATCAAGCCAAAACCTGCGGCGGTGGCCACGGCGCGGTGAATGGGGCGCCCGTGCAAGGTCATGATCGGCACGCCAAGGCTGCCGCCGCCGATGCCCATCAGCACGGATAAAAAGCCTACAATCGGGCTGAGAATAGCGCGTTTGAGGCCAGTTGGCATGACCTCGCCCAGCCGCCAGCTGGCTTGGCTAAGCGCCATATAAATGCCGACAACCAGGGCAAGGGTGCCAAAGATCATCAGCAACGTGTCAGAGCGCAGACCTGCGGCGATAAACACCCCGATGAAAGCACCTATAACAATGCCTGGGGCCCATGATTTAAGGATATCCCAGTCAACCGCACCCTTTTTGTGGTGGCTGGAAACTGACCTGATCGAAGTGAATATGATGGTGGCCAAGGAGGTTGCAAGACAGATTTGCATCAATTGCGGCGAGTTATAGCCCAGCGATGAAAACGCGTAGTAAAAGGCCGGCACCAATATGATGCCACCGCCAACGCCCAAGAGGCCCGCAAGCACACCTGCGAAGGCGCCGATCAGGATCAGCAGGATGAGAATCGGCAGTAGTGTCATGATGTCTGGCATATTAAGCAGCTTTTTGTTTTATAGCCTCTAGGGCGGTTAATATCAGTTCGGGGCCAGCCCTGTCTTTATGGGCGCTTTCGGATAAAATACGCCGCCAAAGCCGCGCACCTGGGCGGCCGGTGAAGGCACCCAGCATGTGGCGGGTGATCTGGTTCAGGCGGCCGCCATGTGACAGGTGGGTCTCAATATAGGGCAGCATGTCAATAACCGCCTGTTCAATACATGTCTGGTCGGTAGCACCATATATGCGGCTGTCCGCATTGATCAAAATAGGGGCGGGATCGTGGTAAGCGGTACGACCAACCATGACACCGTCAAGGCCGCGATCAAGATGCTCGATCGCTTGATCAAGGCTGGTAATGCCGCCGTTGATATGGATGTTCAGTTCCGGGTTTTCGGCTTTGATCTGGTGCACAAGTTCATAGTCTAGTGGTGGCACATCACGGTTTTGTTTCGGACTTAAGCCTTGAAGCCAGGCTTTACGGGCGTGAATGGCAACGGTTTTAATACCACGCGCTTTGACCCGGGCGATAAAATCCGGCAGCACTGTATGGGGGTCTTGTTCATCGACACCGATGCGGCATTTCACAGTGATTTCGGCCCCGGTGCTGGCATCACGCATTGCCGAGAGACAATCCGCAACCAGTTCGGGTTCTTGCATCAGGCAGGCCCCGAAACGGCCTGATTGTACCCGATCAGACGGGCAACCGATGTTGAGATTGATCTCACCGTAACCATAGTCGCACCCGATACGCGTGGCCTCGGCCAGTTGCGCAGGATCAGAACCGCCCAATTGCAGTGCTATGGGGTGTTCGGCTGGTGTGAAGCCCAGCAAACGGTCTCGA
The DNA here is from genome assembly GCA_964195605.1 of uncultured Amylibacter sp. GTDB lineage: Bacteria > Pseudomonadota > Alphaproteobacteria > Rhodobacterales > Rhodobacteraceae > Amylibacter. The sequence continues at coordinate 1,346 of CAXMSA010000001.1, read as the reverse complement.
TCGCCGTTGATCACAGCGGGCGCCGTGACCATTTCGGTGTAAAGCAGGGTTTTGCGCGACATCAGACGGTGGAAATAACGACAATGCCGATCTGTCCAATCCATCATAGGTGCAACGCTGAGAGTCTTGTCTTTCATAAGATTTTTATCTTTATATTACAGTGCATTGCGAGGATTGTTTGTGCTATTATATTGGAACCACTTGACTAGAACAAGCTGAAATAAGCAACAATTTGCAGTGGGTGCCATTGAAGTGGCACTAATATATTGAAGTGGCACTAATATGTTGTATGTGGCACCCGTTTATCGGTCATGGTTTGGGTGGGACCGACAGGCATTGTCGACAGAATTTAGCTAAAAAGGCTTTCCTATTATTGAGTAGTTTGCATTAGATAAGAAGCGGGTTATTGCTAAGCTAGAGTTTGCCGCCTTCTACAAATGAATAGTTAAATGGGAAAGTGGATGGAAGAACAGCCGTTGCATTTGCGCCAGCCAAAGTCAGCTGTGCGGACCAAGCTGCCGTTCACTTTCCAATGAGAACAGTCGTGAACGGCCCTTAACTGCCATACGAGATGGAGCGCTTTGTTTCACTGCGACTTGAATAAGCGGACGTTCAAGCAAAACGTGACGACTTTACATGACGAACCGCGGATATAGCGGACATAGATATGATGCTTGACCACTACTACTCCACCATGAAATGGGGAAATTGTTGCATACTAACTCCACAATGATTATCAACAGTTATCTTCAATTCCAGCGGTTTGTGAGGCTGGCCAAGCCGACTAAGAGTTTGCATTAGGAATTGCGGGGTTTGTCACATAAGGTGCGTTTGAAATACAATCAGGAGAATTCCAATGATCAAGAAGATACTTGTGCCAGTTGATGGTTCACCACATTCAGTAAAGGCTGTTGAGTTGGCAAGTGATTTAGCATCCAAGTACGAGGCGGAAATTGTGCTTTTGCACGTTCTGTTGCGCGGGCACATGCCTGATGGACTCAAGAAGGCGATTGACATTGAAGTCGGTACTCGCAAGACAAGCTCCGATAATTTGGTCAAAATGCCGCAGATGATCATGGCCCGGGTTGGAAGCAAGAAAGACACCCAGCTTACCCTTGAAGAACTCAATTACATCGGAAAATATGTTCTCTCTAGCGTTGCAACAATCTGTCGAGATAAAGGAATTGCTACGGTCCAAGAACGGGTCGAAGAAGGTAGCCCTGCAAATGTAATAATCAAAATCGCCAAAGAGGTGTCTGCCGACATGATTGTTATGGGTAACCGAGGCTTAAGCGATCTTAAAGGCATGCTGGTTGGGTCAGTTTCTCACAAGGTTTCACACCTGG